>NZ_NFHI01000002.1:0-129445 GCF_002159255.1 Massilimicrobiota sp. An80 | reverse complement strand
CCGAACAAAAAAGAAAGACATATAAGGAAAATAGTACAAATTTATCAATTTGCATAAAAAATAAAAAGAAGTGGTAGATTTAATAAAAAATTCTACCACTTTGTCAACAGCCTGAAATCCTCATAGAATGAGGATTAATCATTTTGATAATTGTCAATGATTTCATCAATATCAATACCTAATTTAAAACCTAATGTAAAATAATCATCAATAGTATTTTGATAGTCTTCACTAGAGTATTGTTTTTGAACATTTAAAATAGATTGATAAATCTTGAAAAATAAAGAATAAAGATCTTGATTTTCAGGAATTTCTGTATGATTTTTAATACTATCAATACGTAATTCATAACCAATAGACATTAACATCGTTAAACCTTCAAGATAGTTTTCTAATAACTGTTGATGATTGACCGGTTCTTCTTTTTCCCAAAATAAATAACATCTTGATTCAAGTGCAACTTCAGATAAATCATGTAAAAAAGATAAAATCTTTTGATTGATTCTTGTTGTGTTTAATATTTCATTTTTAGCGACTTGAATTTCTCTATTGATATAGACTTGATATAATTTTGCGACATCATTCATAATTTTTCACCTCTTATCTATTATCTTACCTCAATATGAATAAAATTTGAATGATTAACCAAAAATATGAAGGTGTTCTAATAAAATCTTAATACCCACACCTATTAAAATAATACCACCAGCAATTTCAGCTTTAGATTTATATTTCATACCACAGACATGTCCAATTTTCACACCTATCATTGAAATCACAAAAGTTGTACAGGCAATGATAGAAACAGCTGATAAAATATTGACATTTAAAAAGGCAAAAGTAACACCAATAGCTAAAGCATCAATGGAAGTAGCAATCGCTAAAGGAATCATGACTTTAGGTGAAAATTCTGTATTACATGTTTCTTCATCTTCAAAAGCTTCTTTAATCATATTGATTCCAATTAAAGCTAATAAGATAAAAGCAATCCAATGATCAATACTTTCAATTTTATCTTTAAACTGAATACCTAATACATATCCTAAAAAGGGCATAAAGCCTTGAAAAAAGCCAAAATAACCACCACAAATCAAAGCGTGTTTGAGTTTAAGCATGCGTGTTGATAAGCCTTTACAGATGCTCACCGCAAAAGCATCCATGGATAATCCTACACCAATGATCAATATTTCTAAAAACCCCATACGTCCTCCTTGTAATAAAAAAGACATGACTGTTGAGCGTACAGACAAGTCTTATTGTTTTTATCATATTCAAATTATAACAACTTTGCATATAAGTGTCAAACATCTTTTGGGATATAGTCACTGCCTATTTTTTTAGCTTGAAACTGATTGTTTGTGAAATCTTGAATCATATCCAGAAAATCAAGATTACGTAAATAACATTGATAAGAAACTTGTTCCTGATATTGAATATCTATACACTTGATGTGATGAACTTTTAATAAATGCTCAAGTTTACGTGTATATGTATAATCAACTGTTATATTATATAAATCAACCAGTTCTTTTTCAACGATATGAGCGACTTTAAGGGCTTCAGCTACACTTTGGCTATATGCTCGTGTTAATCCCCCAGCGCCAAGTTTAATGCCACCAAAATATCTGGTCACAATTGCTATCATATTTGTTAAACCTTGCATTTTCAAAACATTTAACATAGGCATACCCGCCGTTCCAGATGGTTCACCATCATCATATGCTCTTTCATGAGGACCAATAATATAGGCAACACAGTTATGTGTAGCTTGTGGATCGCTATATTTTGTAATCATATCGTTAGCCTGTTCAATTTGACTACAGGGAATCAAATGACAAACAAATTCAGATTTTTTAATAACTAATGTATGGCTTGTATAATCTTCAATAGAAATCATGATGTCACACCTTTCTTTCTTTATTATATATGATTTCATTTTATTGTCAAAAGTGTTATAATAATGAGAGAAAAATTAACTTTTGGAAGCGAGGGATTGAGATGGCTAAGATTGCAGTATTAGCTGATAGTGGCTGTCAAATAGAATTAAATCAATATGAAGATCAAGGTATATTTATTGTGCCTTTATGTATTACGATGAAAAATCATACGTATTTAGATCAAAAAGACATTACCAGTTTGGAAGTTTTTGAAACTATGGAAAAAGAGGATATCATGGTCATGACTTCTCAACCTGCAACAGGGGAACTGGTGAATATTTTACAAAGAATCAAAGATGCTGGCTATGATGAAGTTATTGGATTACCCATTGCGACAGGATTATCATCAACTTTAAATGGGATGAAAGTTGCTGGAGAAATGGTGGGTATTCCAATCACTTTAATTGATACAAAAGGAACTGCAGGCAATCAAAAATATTTAGTATTCACTGCTGCCAAATTGATTCAAGAAGGTAAGAGTGTTGGTGAAATTCAGGACATTCTTGAAAACATGATTGAACAATCTGGAACGATTATTATGGCCCCTAACTTAGAACATTTAAAGAAAGGTGGTCGTATTACGCCAGCAGTGGCATTACTTGCCAGCATGTTGAAAATTGTTCCAGTGATGGAATTAAATTATGACTTGGGTGGTAAAATAGATGTACTTGGAAAAGTCAGAACCTTATCTAAAGCCAAAGCTACACTTGTGAATCGCATGGTCGAATTAGGTGTCAATGCTAAGGAATATAAAGTCACAATTGAACATGTCTTATGTGAAAGTTCAGCTTTAGAAGTGAAACAGATGGTTTTAGAAAAAATTGGAAATGTTGAATTAGAGTTAAGAGAACTTCCAGCTGTTGTCGGTGCCCATATGGGAGTTGGAGGTATTGGTGTACAATATATCAAAAAATATACAGGATAGGAGGATGAACAAATGCCTTTATTTGATGATCTCACAAAAAAAGCAGCGAAATTGACAGAAGGAGCTATTGATAAAACACAGGAATTAGCTGGTACTGCCAAGATAAAGCTTAAAATGAAAAATTTAGAATCTGATCGTGATGATGTTTTTCGTGACTTAGGAAAATATTATTATCAACAAATTCAAACATCAGGTGTTGTTGATGAAGAAGTCATGGATATGTATCGTCATATTGAAGAATATAATCAAAAAATTGCGGAATTAAAACAATTACTAGACGAATAAGCTGAGGAAACTCAGCTTTTTTGATATAATGAAAGTAGAGGTGATATGTATGAATATCAAGATGAGAAACTTGGCTATAGGCATTGGTGGAATTTTTTGTATAATGAATTTAAATAGTGAGTATCATTTCACTTATATGAATACTATACAGCCGTTTCTTTTTATCTTCTTTTTCATTTGTTTATTCTTTTTTAAAGAAAGTATCCTTTATCCCATATCAGGCTTATTAACAGGAATAGGTATTGATTATTCTTTGATTCAGGGAATCATCAATAATCCTTCTACAGTTCCTATTATTTTTGATAGTATTTTATCCCTATCTTTTATTCTGTATTTTATCATCATGCTTTTCAAAAAGAGATGGAGTCGTCAAAATCAAAATATGGAATTATCTCAAGATATTCAGCACAAAAACTTGCCTGGAGATGGGACAATATCTTATCCATATAGATTAGATATTGATCAGACGCTTACCATCAATGATGAAATAGAACATCAATATCATAAAGTAATGTATGCACTCAATGGTGGAAGTCAAGAATACGAAGATCCAACATTTGGTTTTAAAGATAAGGTATTGGTAGGAAAAAAACATCTCCAACAAGATTATGGTGGTTTTTGGAAATATGAAAGTGATATGCCTGCTTTAAAGGAAAATGGAACCCTTTGGATGAAAGGTGTCGTTTATCTTTCGCATGATGATGTCAAAAATATATATCAGATGCTTTGTGATGATCATCTGTGGCAAATGATTCAAGAAAATATATCACATGTGTTAAACTTATCCTATAAAGAGAGTTATCAATTTTTAATAGACAATCAGATTCCACAAGATGTGGCCAAGAGTTTATTAAAAGTTATTGCTCAAAAAGATAATATATTTGATAAAGATATCATCAAATCATTTATCAAATTCAGTTTTCAAAAAGAAGATTATCAGGAAGCAATGGAACATCAGGATGGAATGATTTATTGTGCTTATTGTATTTATTATTATGATAACTGGTTTTTACAGATGAGAGAAGGCGTATGGAAAGTGAAACCAACTCTTTATGAACCATCTCTTTATTATGGAAAGGGTACTTATCAACCATTTGAAAAATAATCGTATAATAAAATCAATATTTGATAAAGATATTTCAATAGAAAGCAACAATGAGTATTATGAGTAATATTCATTGTCTTTTTTATAAGGAAATTAAGAAAGTGATTATTAAAAATATTTTTATTATAAATAAATCATAAAAAATTATTTTAATATCAACTTTTGTTTTTATGTCATCAAAATCTTTGTTATAATGTAAGAGAGGATGAGTATATATGAATAGAAAATGGTATTTTTTAGAGTACGTAGGAGCTCTTATATGTGCATTTATGGCTAACGTTGAATATCAATTTTCATATATGAATGGTATTCATTTATTATTGTGGATCATTTATTTTGGAGTATTTCTTTATTTTAAAGAACATATTTTCTATTGTGTGTTGAATGTTTTGATGGCTTTAAGTGTATGTCTTTCATTAATCATAGGAATAATGACGAATCCACAGCTTGTTTGTATTATCTTTGATTCTATCATGATGATGTTTTTACTTGTTTTAGCCATTGTTTTGTTTATAAAAAGAAGATCTGTCAATCCAAATAATCAAATCCTTAATGAACTGAAATATACAATACGTGATGGAAATGGAACGGTGGAACATCCTTATATTCTTGATGAAAACAGTCTACCTCCTCTATGGAAAGAGATGATTGATGAACAAAATCATAAAGTCAGTTATGCTTTAAATGGTGCAGGACAAGAATATAAAGATTTCTCATTGAATATTGAGGATTATATTTTGGCTGGGAATAAACATAAAAAACAGGAGCTGGGTGGATATTGGATTTATCAAAGTGATATGCCTGTGTTTAAAAATGAAGGCACATTATGGATAAAAACAGTGATTTATTTATCTTATCCTGACTGTCAGTTATTATATGAATTATTGAAAGATTATAAACAGTGGCAGACCATTCAAAAAAACATTTTATCTTTATCCAAGATGTCATATGAAGAGGGTTATTCTTTATTAAGAAAACATCAGATATCCAAACAACATTGTCAAGTGTTATTCAAAGTCTTAGGGATGACAGATCATATATTGAGTCCATCAGTGATTTTAGATCTTGTTAAAAACAAGTTTCATTTATCACGCTACCAAGAAGCCATGGAATATCAAGAAGGTATGCTCTATTGTGTATATTGTTTTACATATCAGGGACAATGGTTTCAATGTATTCTTGAGGATAACTGGAAAATCTATCCTATACTTTATGAGCCATCTTCTTATTATGGCCAGGGTATTTATCAGTCATTTGGACAAGATTTTGTATAAAGCAAAATCTTTTTCTATATATAAAAAAATAAAAAAAGTGTTTTAACTCCGTTTTTTAGGTGTTAAAATAGGTATAAAGTCATCTTCAAAATCATAAAATGGGTATAATGATAATACAAGGAGATGACATATATGAAAAAAACTTATCAAAAACAAGAAATGATCACTTTTGTTCAAAAGAAAAATTATGTATTAGAAATTATGAAAGATTCATCTGTATTGGAGTTATTTGCCAGTTGCTTACATGAAAAAGAATTGAGTCATTTATTACATAATAAAAGACTTTATCAACAGCTTTTTATAGCTGCCTTAAGACATTTATATCAGGCGCAGAATTATCAGGATATGGAAAATGATTTAATGATGATGAATAGTTTGTTTTCACATCAGGATTATTTGTTGTTGAAGGAAGATATTTTTAAAAAAATAGCTAAAAAAACAATAACATTACAAGAATATTGTGTGATCCGATATCTGATTCCTTTTGAGAATATGTCTTTTTCTCAAGTCATTTCTATTCTTGAACATCAATATCATGTAGATACACTGGATTGTGCTAAAATATGTCTATTGGAAGATGAATATCATTTGGCCTATCAATATTTACTGCAACTAGATGACTGCCAGGATGAAGTTGTCTTAGATTTGCTTTGCAGCTACAGCATGAAAGACTATCTTTCATTAATGCGTCATTACAACAGGAAGAAAAGTTATCAGCTTGTCATGAGTCATTAGGAGTCTATTATGGGAAAAAGAATGTTTTATGTACTGAAGATGATTTTACAAACGCCAAATAAAGCCATTACAGCTTTAGAAATACAGGAAGCTTTAATGAAACAGGATATGAAGATTGATATTAAAACTGTTTATTCTTGTATCAAACAAATCAATGATTTTTTTAATGGTTGGATAGGTAGAGATTTGATTATCTCTTATCATAAATTAGGTTATAGGATAGATGAAGATATATTTGAGGATGGTGAATTACAATTTCTATTAGATCAGATTGCCTTTCATCAGGATTTAAATAGAGAAGATCAGCAACATTTACAAAAGAAACTTCTCACCCTATCTTCTTTTCATCAACAAAAACGTCTCGTCTTATTTCAACCAAGTGAACGTCAGCATTCTTTTTCTCTATTTATCAATTTAACAGTTATTATGAAAGCGATTGAACATCAAAAAGCTATTTCTTTTCAATATATTGATTATGATATTCAAAATCATCAATTCATAGAGGTGGCTTCACAAAGAGGGAATAAAGATGATCAATATATTGTTTCTCCTTATTCTTTAACTTCCCAAAATAATCATTATTATATGATTGCCTATAATGAAAAACATCCCCAACAATTAACCAATTATCGTATTGATCGTATGCGTGCTATTCAGACTTTAAATAAAGGATATATCAATGTTCAGGAACAATTTGATATCCAAAATGAAATTGAAAAGATGATGAATATGTTTATATCTCATCATCGTGATACATTGGTTATTGAATGTGATTATAAACAGTTAAGAGAGATGGTATCACGTTTTGGATTGAATATGCGAGTGCAGCGTTTATATCAGGAACGTTTATTATTAACAATTGAAGATGTTTCTATTTCAGAAGGATTGATTGGCTGGATTATGATGATGCAAACTCAAATTAAAGTGATTTCTCCACAGTATCTACATGATGACATCAAGTCGCGTATAAAAGCTATGCACAACCTTTATCAAGATATGTTATAATGGAATTGGAGTGGGTGATGAAAATGCAAAAAATCATGATTGTCGAAGATGATGAAGTCATCGCTTTAGCAATTCAAAAACATTTAGAAACATGGAATTATGAAGTTGAAGTTGTGGATGATTTTGAACATGTTTTAGATCTTTATCTTCAAAAACAGCCAGAACTTATTTTATTAGATATTTCCTTACCTTTTTATAATGGATATCATTGGTGTGAACAGATTCGTAAAGTATCTTCAGTGCCTATTATCTTTATTTCATCTGCTAATGAGAATATGAATATTGTCATGGCTATTTCTATGGGAGCAGATGATTTTATCACAAAACCTTTTGATTTTCATGTCTTAACAGCGAAAATTCAGGCATTACTTCGTCGTACATATTCTTTTTCTAAATCTATGCAGGTTTTAACATATAAAGATTTGGTTTTAAATATCTTAGATGCAACTATTTCTTATCATCATCAGACTATTGAACTGACGAAAAATGAATTAAAGATTTTACAGGTTCTCTTTGAAAAATCAGAAGTATTTGTATCACGTGATGATTTAATGATGGCATTATGGCAAAGCAATGAATTTATAGATGATAATACTTTAAGTGTGAATATGAATAGATTAAGAAAGAAATTAGATGATTTTCATATTAAACATCTTATTCAAACAAAAAAAGGATTAGGTTATAAGCTGGCTTATGAATAGATTACTGCATTATTTTTATGATAAAAAAGCTTTTTATATTCTCTATTTATCATGCATTGGTATTTTTTGTCTGATTCTTTATTTATATAATGTTTTCATTGAAGCTGTCATCTATGCGACTATTTTATGTCTGGTTTTATTGATTGTTTATTTTGCGATTGATTATTTTTTCTATTATCAAAAAACGAAAAATTTAGAATCAATCTTTCAATTAGAAGATATGATTTTATTAGATTTACCACAAAGTTCTGGATATATTGAAACTCAATATCAATTATTGATTCATCAGATCCATCATTTATTAAAAGAAATGAAAGAACAACATGAAATACATAATCAGGATATGTTAGATTATTTCACTTTATGGGTTCATCAGATCAAAACACCTATTTTTGCATTAAGACTTTTAATTACATCTCAAAATGCTTCAACAAACGATATGCTTTTACAAGTTTTAAGAATTGAACAATATGTAGATATGGCTTTACATTATATGAAATTAGAACAGATTTCTTCTGATTTACGTATCAAACGTTATGATTTAAATGAGCTCATTCAAGATGTCATAAAAAAACAAGCCACTTTTTTTATTCAAAAGAAATTAACTTTAAAAATTGATCCCATAGATTTACAGGTTTTGACTGATGCCAAATGGTTGTCCTTTGTTTTGGAACAGATTTTATCTAATGCATTGAAATATACCAAAACAGGTGGCATTCATATTTTTGTTGAAGATGAAGTTTTGTATATTGAAGATACGGGTATTGGGATTAAACAGGAGGATTTACCAAGACTGTTTGAAAAAGGCTTTACAGGATATAATGGAAGAATGGATAAAAAAGCAAGTGGTCTAGGATTATATTTATGTGCTCGCATATTAAAATATTTAGGACATCCTATTCATATCCAGTCAACTCAAGGAGTGGGAACAACAGTGATGATTGATTTTCATGTTAAGGATTTGCAAGTTGAATAAATCTTACAGAAATGTAAGTTATAACAGAGAAATTGTAAGATAAATCAATGGTACATATTTCTCTTTTTTTATAAACTATAAGTGTACAAAGGAGGAGTTAAAATGTCATTACTGGAAGTTAAAAATTTAAAGAAAATTTATACAACACGTTTTTCAAATCAACAGGTACAGGCATTATCCAATGTCACTTTTAGTGTCGAAGAAGGTGAGTATGTTGCGATTATGGGTGAATCTGGAAGTGGGAAAACAACTTTATTAAATATTCTAGCTTCATTAGATCAGCCAACCAGTGGACAGGTCTTATTAAATGGTCAAGATATTACCCATTTAAAGGAAAAAGAAATCTCACAGTTTAGAAGAAAGAATCTTGGTTTTGTATTTCAGGATTTTAATCTATTAGATACATTTTCTATCAAAGATAATATTTTCTTACCACTTGTCTTATCTAAAGAACCTTATCCTGTTATGCAACAGAAATTAAAAGCTTTAGCACCAAAACTGGGTATTGAGGATTTATTAGAGAAATATCCATATGAAATATCTGGTGGACAGAAACAAAGAGTCGCTGTTGCAAGAGCACTCATTACACATCCTCAACTTGTTCTGGCAGATGAACCTACTGGTGCCCTTGATTCAAAGTCAACGGATCAATTGTTGGAAATTTTTGATACAGTCAATCAGGAAGGGCAAACCATTTTAATGGTGACTCATAGTACCAAAGCAGCTAGCTATGCTTCAAGAGTCTTATTTATTAGAGATGGTGAAGTTTTCCATCAAATTTACAAAGGAAATCAAACGAATCAGCAAATGTATCAAAGTATTTCAGATACACTAACATTACTTGCGACAGGAGGGAAATAAAATGAAATCTTTCTTTTATCCCCGTCTGGCATTAACCAATCTCAAAAAGAATTCTAAGTTATATTTTCCATATTTATTAACAAGTTCCTTTACTGTCATGATGTTTTATTTAATTAATTATCTAGCATCACATAAAGGTTTAGAACAAATGGCAACGGGTTCAAGTACAATGCAGATCATCTTGAATTTAGGAATTATTGTGATGGTTATCTTTTCTGTCATTTTCTTATTTTATATGAATAGTTTTTTAATGAAACGTCGAAAAAAAGAAATAGCTTTATACAATATTTTAGGTTTAGAAAAGAAACACATTATGATTATGATGTTGTGTGAAACCATCATCACAACATTGATTTCATTTATTATGGGATTTCTTTTTGGTATTATTTTTAGTCAGCTGGTTTCATTAGTATTGATTCATTTAATGGGACTATCTACAACCTTGACATTTCATATTTCATGGTCATCTTTTCTAGTTGCCGTTATTGTCTTTTTACCTATTTATTTGGCTTCTTATCTCATTCATGTGATTCAAATTCAATTATCAAACCCTATTGAATTATTAAGAGGTTCTCAAAGTGGTGAAAAAGAACCGAAGACCAAATGGCTGATGACAATCATTGGTTTGGTAACACTTGGATTAGGATATTATATTGCTATTACGATTGATGATCCTACAACAGCAATGCTCTTATTTTTTGTAGCTGTTATCTTGGTTATTATTGGAACCTATTGTTTATTTACTGCAGGTTCTATTACAATTTTAAAACTTTTAAAGAAAAATAAGCATTTCTATTATCAGACAAAACACTTTACTTCTGTGTCTCAGTTAATTTATCGTATGAAACAAAATGCTGTAGGACTGGCTAGTATCTGTATTTTATGTACATGTATATTGGTTATGTTGTCAAGTACAGTCTCACTCTATTTTGGAATTGAAGATACAATTACAGCTTATCAGCAGGATAGCTATCAGCTTAAAGTTTATGGCTATGATGATGGAACGTTGCCAAGTGATCAGGAGTTTGCAAAGTTTTATTCACAAATGCAGACTGAATTAGAGAATCATGATATTGGTATTGATAGTTTTATTCATACCAAAAGATATTCAGTCAGTGTACGTTTTGGAAATGACCATATTTTAGCAGTAGACGAATCTGGGGATTTTGTTGTGGGATATTTGGTAGGGATGACACAGGATGAATATAATCGTGCCTATCATCAAAATGTTCAATTAAGTGGTCAGAATATTTTAGTGAGCAGTAATTTCTTTGAATTTGGAGATACTTTAGACATAGATCAACAAAAATATCCAATTCAGGAAGTTGTGCATCAACCCTATTTATTACCTAATGAAAATCCTACTGCGCAAAGAAATCTGATTGTCATTATGAAAGATGAAGAAGCTATTCAAGAGATGATGTCGTATTTCTTTGGAGATACTATTCAGCCAACAGAAAATCTTTCTATTGTATATCAGGATCAGTCTCAAGAAAAAGAAGCTGAAGACATATTAAGAAAGTGTTTAGATAACTTTTCCTTAGAAACAGAGACAGAACAGGGAGGCATTTCTTTCTATCGTTCTTCATTATATGAAGTCAGAATCATGTTGATGGAATTGTATGGAAGTTTATTTTTCTTAGGTATTTTCTTAGGCATCTTATTTTTAATGGCTACAATATTAATTATGTACTATAAACAGTTATCAGAAGGTTATGAAGATCAAAAACGCTTTGAAATTATGCAAAAAGTTGGAATGAGTACAAAAGAAGTGAAACAGACTATTCGTTCTCAAGTTTTAATCTTCTTCTTTTTACCACTGATAGCTTCAGTTATTCACATGGCATTTGCTTTCCATTTGATAACTATGATGTTTAGTTATATTGTTTTGAGTGGAACAGAGGTGTTTATTACATGTACAATCATCTCAGTCATTATTGTGGCGATTGTTTATGCGATTGTCTATGTCTTTACATCAAGAACATATTATCGTATTGTTAAGAATTAGGAGAAGATGAATGAATGTTCATCTTCTTTTTTTGAACAAAAAAAGAAGTGAAACAAAATTCACTTCGTTATTTTCTTAATATTTTATCTAAGCTTTTTCCTTTCGCCAGTTCATCTATCAGTTTATCAAGATAGCGCATATTTTGCATCATAGGATCTTCAATGGTTTCTAGTTTAACACCACAGATACTTCCTTTGATTAAAAATCTTTTTTCATTCAAACTTGGAGCCTGAAGAAAGAAATGTTCATAGTCTATAGGTGTTTCCAACATTGCGTGAATCTGATCTTGAGAATAGCCTGTTAACCATTGAATGACTGTATCAACTTCTTCTTGGCTACGTCCTTTTTTCAATGCTTTTTGAAGCAGTAAAGAATAGATTTGAGAAAAGGGCATCTGGAAGACTTTATGATTCATTATAACAATCCCATCTCAATTACTTTAAAACGATATATGTTTAAAAATATGTTGATTTTATCAATGCTTTTTAATTTAATAGTTCTTTGTTTTTAATTTTTGACAGGTTTTTGACAGGTTTGTGAACATCTTCATTAAATATATCATTGATTGTTTCTAATGCAATTTCTTCTTTTAAATGTGTGTATATTCCTAGAGTTGTTTCTATTTTTTTGTGTCTAAGAATACGTTGGGCTATTTTCGGATTGACATCATTTTCAAATAATCTTGTAGCCATTGCATGTCTTAACTGATGGAAATATATGTGATTTCCTGTTACCTTGGAATAATATGCCATATTACCAGAGAGATTCCCTGGTTTGATATATTGTCCTGTATCGGTGCATATAAGAATATCAAAATGATGGTTTTCAAGATATTTAAGAAGTTTAGTCTTAAGCTGATATGGCATGGGGACAGTGTTCGTAGATTCATCTGTTTTTGTGGAGCTTATATAAAGAGTGTTTGAGTCATAGTCATATTCTAATGTTTTATTGATATAAATTTGATTGCTTTCAAAATCAAGATCATGGACATCTAAAGCAAACACTTCACCTATTCTTGCACCTGTATAGTATCCAATCCATAATGCCATTTCATATTGTTTTTTAAAAATCATGTTCTTGCTGTTTCTGATTCTATTAAGATAATCGTGAAAGATATCTTCAGATACTGGTTCTCTCGGTTTTGCATCTTTCTTTCCTAAATTGATTTTTGCCTTGTATGGATCCTTAAGGAAACCATTTATATAGGCAAATTTAAAAATATTATTAAGTAATCTAAGACATATATCTTTTGATCCATATGACAAAGTGGTTATTGTATCAAATTTTATTTGAACCAGATAATTATCAATCAAAGCGATTTTATATTTTCCAAATAGTGGACCAATATAATTTTTATATTTATTTTCATACATTTGTGCAGTAGATTTTTTTATAGGTGCACTTCTGATATAGAGTTTAAATACTTCGTCAACAGTAATTGGATTAATCTTATATACTTCTCCACTGGTAAGAAGCTCAGATTTTTTCAATGTTTCATGATTTAAAGCATCTGTCTTTTTTAAGAATCCACCTTTTATATATGTCTTTTTTTGACCATATTTATCTGTATAGTCAAAGTATACCTGATATGTATATCCTTTTGCTGCTTTCTTACTTTTTCTTTTTCTAATGCTCATAAAAACACGTCCTTTCATTTGTATTTGCCTTAGACGTGCTTTATGTGTTAAAATAAAGTACGTAAAAGGACTTTAGCGAGTTACTTTTATTTTGAGATGAGGTATTGGTAGTACCTCGAAAAGTTTACTGTTGGTAGCAGTAGACTTTTTAAATTATTTTCTATTCCCCTGTTGGTAGCAGGGGAGTTTTTTATTTTTATAGATTTAATAGTTCTTTCTTTTTAGATTCAAATTCTTCTTCGTTAATAATCCCCATATCTAAAAGTTCTTTTAACTTTTTTAACTCTTCGTATGGATCATTTTTTTCTTTAATAGTTTCTTCACTCTCTATTTGAACATTTTCTCTTGTTTTATAATTACTATATCTTTCGTATAGTTTTGAATAGGCATCTTGAGTTTTTTTGCCAGCAAAAAGGACAGCACATTCAATATTATTATTAGTAAATTCAACTGTCAGATATTTTTCACTATCTTTTTTCTTCTTTTTAAAAGCAAATGCAAAGACACCTAGAGTCAATAATCTAGTAGCAGTTACTCTTCTGCTTATTTGTTCAGCTGTTTCATAATGCATTCCAGTGATTGATGAAAAATCGATTTTACCTTGAGAAATGCCATAGGATATTGTTATATCTTCATTAGTGATTTTTAAAGTACAGTCTTTTTCTTTCTTAAGAGCAGGATGCCCACCTTTATATTCTAGTTTTATCGAAACATCGTCTAACAACCCTAGTTCTTTACGTCTTTCTTGCTCAGCTTTTGCTTCATCCCAACTTTCTTTTACAGTCTCTTTAGCTTTATTGGCCATTTCAGTTAATTTTTCCTTGTCAAATAATCCCATACTGTTTATCCTCCCTATTTTCTAATATATTGTTTATATTACATCACTTTGAAAAGCAACAGCTTTTCCAATCACTTTTACTTTTTCAAGTTCTTCGCCTGTTAAAACAATATCCTGATACTTATTATTTTCTGGTCTAAGAATAACCATGTTTTGTTCTTTATAGTAGTAGAAACGTTTTAATGTTGCTTCATCATCTATAATAACAACAGCAATCTCACCATTGTTTACAATGTCCTGTTTTCTTACAAAAACTATATCACCATCATGGATCCGTGCATTGATCATACTGTCACCTTTGCATTGCAGACAGAAATCGGCGTGAATATCTGTTCCTACCATTATATAGCTTTCTCTATTTTCGTCAGCATATATGGGTTCTCCACATGCTACGCTTCCCAAGAACGGAAGTTTTATTTTGTCTATTTTATAGATGTTATTAATATAATCGCTATCATCATTTGATTTATCTTCTACTAAATCTGATTTTAAAATACCTAAATAATCAGCTAGAATCTGTACTTTATCCATTCTCGGATATTTTTTACCGTTAACCCAATCTGATACTGTACTAGATGTAATATTCAAGTCATTAACAATATCAGCTTGAGTTTTTTTGTGTATGTTTAATTGATATTTTAAATTTTTAGAAAAAATATCTTTTTGTTTCTGTTTAGAATCCATAGATATCACCTTACTTTCTATATTAAGAATATCACTTTTAGCGTATTAAAACAATAAAAACATGAAAAAATTTCCGTTTTAAGTTGACAACACGCTTAAAGCGAGTATAATTATTGTCGAGGAGGTGGTTAAAATGCAATTAACTTTAAAAGCATGGAGAGTAAATAGTGGTTTGACAATTGCTGAAGTAGCTGAAAAACTAGGGAAAACAGAAAGAACTATTCAGAATTGGGAGAGTGGGACCACTATTCCAGATAAAGGTAATTTAGATAGTTTAGCTGAAATATATAAAACTACTATTGATCATATTTTTTTGGCTGACAATCACGCTTTAAGCGAACGATATGACTTATACAAGTAGAATAAAACAAAAAAAGGGTGATTGAATGGAAATATTGATGATAATTTTTGTACTTTTGATGATATTGAAAGTTTTTAAAGAAGTGTTCTTTATATTATTGGTAGAAATGAATTTTTATTTCTTTAAAAAAAGATGCAACAAATTTTTAAAAGATGCAAAATGCAAGAAAATGCATTCTCGCAACGAACTCTTAACTTGGTTTAAAGTTGAACAAAGAGCATACAAAAAAAGACAAGAGAAAATTGATGATTTATATGATTTGTGTTCTTTAATAAAGGAGCATTAAAACAAAAATATGAATTATAGTGAATGTTATTTGATTTGGTTTTTAACAGTTGTTATTGGATGGATCATTTTATATTTTTTAATAAAGTTTAAACTTTGAATTAATATTTAAGAGGGAGTGATGAAATGACAATATTAGTTAGCTGTATTTTAAGTGCTGTTATATCAATAGTTGTATCTGTCGCTATATGCTATGTTGCTATGATAATCCATTTTAAGAACATTGAAAAAGCTTTAGAAGATGTGTTGAGTTCGATTGATAGAAAGAAGGAAAGGTTATGAAAAATAAAGAAATTTTAGAACTTTTGAAAAAGGTCAGAAACATTGAAGATATTCAGCAGAAAATGCTAGAGGAATATGAAATTCCTGATGATATGGAAATTACAGACAGCATGATGCTTGGCTACTTGCTAGGTTATATCAACAGGATTCTTGAAAGGGGGTGAGCAGAAAAATGGAAGCGCCAATAGAGATTAAGATAAATTCTCAAGTTTTAGAAAAAATCATTATCCAGAGCTTGGAACAAAGTATACCCGTTAATAAGAATCAGACAAATGACAGTGAGTATCTGAAATGTGTTGGTTCAAAGGATACCATGGAAATTCTAGGAATAGGAAAAAGGGCATTTGAGAATCTCGTATGCAGTCATATTCTTGAACCAATGCAAATGGGCAGTGGTTTTAAAATTCCATTGTGGCAGTTAGAAGAATTTCAAAAAGCATATAAGGGTATGGATTAATCAACCTATGAAAAATGCGTAATTGCAAAAGAAAAAGTCGATGCGGCAACATCGACTAAAGATTAATTGTCTATCATAATTAATCACTTACATTTTAAGTGATTGGAAAGGGGAAATCAAGATGATGAAGCATGTTTTATTTGGTTTGGTAATTTTCTTTGCTGTTTTGACGTTCTTCAGCAGAGGAAATTCATCATTAGTGTGTGGATCATTAGTTTTTGTGACAACGTTGTTATTTGGAAAAGAGGTAGAAGCAGATGAAGATGAGTAGACCGGATCTGGTAGTGCCATATCAGGAATTGCCATTGAGAGATAAATTATATCCATATATTTTAACAACAGCTATAGTATTGGCAACTGTAGTTGCAGTCATTATGGTCAGTATGAAAGGAGCGTATTAATGAAAAAATTGGAAAAATTAAAAAATGAATTATTTATTCTTGAAATGAAGGATAGATGGACAAATGAAGATTATGCAAAGGTTAAAGAGTTAAGACAACAGATAAGGGAACTTGAAAATGAAGCTAAATGATTTCTTTGATCACTGTTATGTCTATGAAACAGTTGATAAGTCATCTGAATGGATGGAACAGCGCAAGACAGGAATAGGCGGAAGTGAAGTTTCAATCATCCTAAACATTAACAAATACAAGACACCTTATGAGTTGTTCATGGAGAAAAAAGGGAACTCAGTAGCACAGCATATAACAAATACAGCTATCGAAAAAGGGAATAGACTTGAGCAACCGTTAATTGATGTGTTCTTTGCATTGCATCCAGAATATATTCCAATCAATACAAAAATCATATCGTTGAAATCAAAACAATATGAATTCATGAATGCCAATCTGGATGGAGCGTTCCTGGATAATGATAAGAACAAGTGTGTTCTTGAAATCAAGACGACAACCATTCAGAACAGAGATATGCTTCATGACTGGGGCTACTGGGATGATGAACATGGTGTATGGATTGAAAGAGTTCCTGATGCTTATTATTGCCAGGTATTACATTACCTGATTGTTACTGGCTTTGATAAAGCAGTTATTTATGCAATGCTTGATTTTGCCTATAAAGATGGCCAGGAAACAAGAGAAATCACTATACATAGAAATGACGTTATTGAAGACATGCAATATATCATTACAGAAGAAAAGAAATTCTGGAAGATGTTAGAGGATAATATTCCGCCACCTTTCATGAAGATGAATTTTAGATAAAAAAGAGGTAAATTATGCAGAAATTGAAGTATACAGAGAATGGCATTTCTTATATAGAAAATGTGGATTTCTGGAAATTTGTAAATGCAACATTGAATCCAGATCCAATCTGTGGGGAATGTCTGAAACCAATCGCAAATGAAAAGTTTGTTCTGATTCCAATATTGAATGAAGTTTATTGTAAAAAATGTGCTAAGGAAGTATTACAGCAAATGAAATGGTATGAAGAAGACAGAAATATTCATGACGCAAGAACTCAATACTGGTGCAGAGCATTTGGAATAAATATCGAGGGAGGAAAAGAAAATGAAGTTGAATAGAGTACAGAATGAATTTCTTGGTTGTACATCAGCCATTGCAGTTGACAGCCAGGAACAATTTTTAAAGCTCAAGGAATGGATGGGTATACAAAATCTATTTCTTCAGGATGGAACACCTGTGACACAGTTAAATACAGATGTAACGAATAAACGTGTAGCATTCTATCGCGATGATATTGGAATGTTCGTAGGGTATGATCATCCGGCAAACATTGGAATGAATTATTCAATCAAAGAATTCAATGAAGCTTTTCCTGAAGCAGAAAACTATGAACAGAGAAGCTTGTTCGGTGGTGATGATGCTGCAAGCATACGACCACCTGAAGAAGATTTGGTTGCTGATCCAATGGAAGACATCGTGGAAACTGAAGTGAAAGAAGTGAAAAATGAACTTTCTTTAGCAGATACATTGAACCAGTTAGAAGTTGGCAAAATTACTCCTGCAACAATTACAGGGAATGTCATTGAATTCAAAGATACAGTCATTAACGCAATCAACAAATACAAAAACATTGTTGTTACACAGGATAATTTCAAAGAATTAACTGATACACGCGCAGATTTGAATAATAAGAAGAAAATCATCACTGAAAATAGAAAGAACATTAAAAATGAAGCTTTGAAAGAAATTAATGAAGTTTATGATGCCATGACAGATATTATCAAAGCCATTGATGATGTTGTTGGTCCATTGGATAGTGAAATCAAAGGATTTGAAGCAAAGGAAAAAGAGGCATTGAAACAAAAGATGATGGAAACAACCATCAATCCAACATTGGATATGCTGATCAAACAAGAAATGCTTGACGATGATACACGAAAGGAATTTACTTTCAAGCCATCATGGACGAATGCATCAGCATTTACCAAAACTGGAAATCTAACCAAAAAGACAACAGATGAAATCAACGCTGAATTAAATCGAATCGTTGAACTCTATAATCAGAAACAGAAAGATATTGAAACAATTAAATCAACGGTGACTCAGTTGTCTATTGCACATGGGTTGGATGCTCAATTGAATGTAGATACGTATGTTGAATTGTATAAAAAAGGAACTTCCATGCCTGATGTCCAGCAAAGAATCAATCGTGATGTTGAAATGATCAAGAATGCAGTGCAAAAGGAAGCTGATAAAAAGGCTCAGGAAATCGTTTCTAAGCAACAAATGCAAAACCATGAACAAGATACCGAAAATGTTAAAAACACTTTACAGGAGCAAAATAAACAATCAAACATTACAGTATTAACAGATGAAAAGACTGGTGAAGTATTGGCAAAAGGTAATGATCATCAGATTCTTGCTCAGATTGCTCCAACACCAGAGAAATTTGAAGGAAAGACATATGAATATACATATTATTTCAGTGGGTCATTTGGAGCAATCAAGACCTTCAGCAATATTTTAAAATTATTATCAATGATGTTTAAGGACTTCAAATACGAAAGAAAATAGGAGGAAAAGAGTATGCCATTAGTAAATAATTTAACACAATCAAAAAGTAACGAGAATAAAATCACAAAAATCATGACAGATACGGGAGAAATACAGCTTTCTTCCAAAACTGTAAGAAATTATTTGGTAAATGGAAATGGAGAGGTAACTGATCAGGAAGTTAAGCTATTCATTGGTCTGTGTGCCGGACAGAAATTGAATCCTTTCATAAAGGAAGCATACCTTATTAAGTATGGAAGTCAACCAGCACAGATGGTCGTATCAAAAGATGTTTATCAAAAGCGTGCAAACAAGAATCCACAATATGCAGGTAAGAAAGCTGGAATTGTTGTAATTAATATAAATGGTTCAGTTGAATACAGAAATGGAGCCCTGCTAATTGAGGGGGAAACCCTTTTAGGAGGATGGTGTGAAGTTTACAAAAAGGACACTGATGTACCAGAAAGAGTAGAAGTTTCATTTGATGAATATGTAGGAAAGAAAAAAGACGGTTCAATAAATAATCAATGGGCTACAAAACCAGCAACAATGATAAGAAAAGTAGCGGTTGCACAGGCACTCAGAGAAGCATTTACAGAGGATTTTCAAGGTTTGTATACAGCTGAAGAAGCTGGTGTAGATGAAAATGAATTAGATAGCAATCCTATCGATGTAGATACTGTGTACGAAAATACACATGCAATAGAACAACATTCTACTTCTCCAAAAGTTGAAAGTAATCGTCAACTAGTTGTCGATGATGATCCAATGGCGTAGATGTAGAGGTTAGTTCATTATGCAGGAGGATAAGAAAGGATACGTAAAGCTCTATCGAAAAATTGAAGATTGGAAGTATTTCAGGGATCCATATGTGCTTCAGGTTTTCATCTTCTGCCTCCTGCATTGTGAGTATGTCAAGGAGGACAATACAATCGCAAAATTTCGTTCAGGGACCTTTGAAACGACAAAAAAAGAGATGTGCGATATACTCGGTATCAGCAGAGATAAATTATACAAATGTCTGAAAATCCTAAAAGATGATGGAGCGATTGATTATTGTTTGAATGGAAGAATTACAACTGTAAGGGTACTGAAATACGATCTTTATCAGGCTATCATGAATAGAAATTTTGATGAATAAGTGTACGTGACACAGACACTTACTGTACGTAATACGGACACTTATCGTACGTGTGGCGTACACTTACTGTACGTAATACGGACACTCCATCTATATTAAAGAAATAAAAGAAAAAAAGAAAATAAAGAAAGCAGTGCTGCTGCATATTTGCTAACTATGTTATAGAGTAGGAAGCCAAAAAAGCTAACAGCAGACCAGACTGATTTCGTTTATCAGGGGGATGTTAGGATTTTGGAAAAAACTGAAATTTTGGAAATTCTAAATTTCATGAAGATTGTCTATCAGGGAAGAAAGATTGATGACAGTGATGAAACGATTGCTACATGGAAGATGATGTTTGATGAATATTCAAAGAACGAAGTCTTGTCATCCATCAAGAGGTTGGTCAAAAAGAGCAAGTATGTTCCATCCATTCATGAAATACTCGAAGAAGCTGAAAAGTCATTTACGGTCGAAAGGATGGTCAGAAAGGATTGCATAATCATTCATGTTCGCTTTCATGATCAGCTGATACCATTCAAGTTCAAGACAAAAGATGAAGCAATGAAGCTGATTGAGATATTAAGAGCCAATCCAAGCAGGGAAGACATTATGCTATGCCATGAACAAAACACAAGATTGTATGCACCATTTGCAGAAGCGATTTATATAAACCAGTCTGACCGAGATGAATTTGAGAAAAGAAAAAGAACAGAATACTTTGCTATGAAGCTAAAGGAAAAAGAAAGGGGAAATGAAAATGGCAATTGATTTTATTAAAATGATGCAGCAGGAGCAGAAAAACACAAAAGATGATAAACAGGTCAAAAAAGAGGAAAACGTTGCTGAGGCGAAGCCTGTAGCTCCAAAACAGGACAAAAAGATTTATTCTAAGACGAGCAATTCAAGCAAAGCTAAAACACCTACTACAGAAAATGGATATGTCTATCCGTTTAGTCTTTACACTGAAGGCCATATTGTAGATGTTTCCAACTATGGATTTGAGGATGGAAAAACATATACAGACAAGCAGATTAGTCAGATCATGCTTGATCATCGTCATTATGAATTTGCTGGTGAAATGACATACAAGATGTTTGAAGATGACAACACACTTGTTGCAACTGCAAAACAGTACAAGAAAGGGTGATGAATCGTATGGGGGAAAGATATGTATTCATTATCGTTGGAGTTGGTGGAACTGGTTCTCTTCTTGCAAGAGACCTCCCTAAGCTTCTTATCAATACTGACCACAAGATGCTGCTTGTAGATGGTGACCGTGTCGAAAGAAAGAACATGAAGCGCCAGTCCTATCAGGAGCAGGATATAGGCGAGTATAAGTCGATTGCGTTGTCTGCTAAGGTTAACACCTTCTATGATACACATTGTGAAGCAATGGGCCTTTACCTGACAAAAAATGAGATTCTTGAATACTGCAACAATAACTACCTCTATACACCAGTCATTCTTGGATGTGTGGACAATGATACAACTCGAAAGATTCTTGAATATACGTTTGAAAATCTTGAAAGATGCTATTATCTGGATTCGGCAAATGGCGAATATGAAGGAAACATATTCATTGCCTATAGATATTCCCATGATGGAAAGATTTATGGGGCATTGAGAAGCAAGACGTACAAACTGGAAGATGATATACATCCACTTGATGAATCATGTGAAGTACAGGCATCAAAGGGGAATGTGCAGTTTTTGGTTACGAACAACAAGATGGCCAACTATCTTCTGGAGCACTGCAATGCATTGCTGATGAGACAGCTGAAGGGTGGTGTTCAGCGTGTTGAGCGATTTGGTTCAGTATTTTACTCAGATTGATGATGATTATGATGCAATGGAAGATATGGATCTTACTTATTTTCTTCGATTTGTCCATAAATTCACTGTTGATGATGAAATAAAGAATCAGATAGAAGTAGCAATTCATAGAGATATAGAGCAATTCTTAGATGTATATCAATATGGATTCTGTGAAGAAAACTATCTGAATGATATGCATCTGGCTGATGCTCTTAATATGAGGTATGACAATGTTCTTGTTACGATGATTCTATCATGCGTTATGCATACAATGCATTTTGATGTGATATGTGAAGATTATGATTTTGCTATAGCACTCGATGATGGCAGTCATATTGATACAGAACGCTATCGCATAGATAACTATAAGCCATATGATTCAAACAGAAAGATAGACAAATATCTTAATGATTTCATAGTTGGTTGTCTTAGAGATTTTGAGGATCCAAACCATCCTGGATACATTGATGGATATGATGCAGAAACAGAAAGAATGATTGTTTCATACATAAGACTGAAAAACAAATCATATGCAAGAAAAATAAGAAAGGCCTATGCAAAGAATCCACGTGTAAGACAAATGTTCAATGAGCTGAAGTATTACATGGTCAATGGGGAATTTGTATTCGCTGAAAATTACAATATTGAAGCAGTTTGGTATAATGGCTTTTTTGATATGGATACAGTATATGATGGTGTAAAGGCGCTAATTTCAATATTTGGAATCACTGATACCAACCATGAAAGTCTGTCCTTCAAGAGGGCATTGGCCAACATGAATGAACACTTTTATTGCTATTCACACGAAAGTCATAACAGCTATTTATTTTCTGAAATATTAAGGTGTCATGCAGCACCAGATGGTGAGGTGATTCTATGATGGAATTAATTGCACGAATCAATTCGGAAAGCAATGCAGTAGAAATCGCACTCAAGGAGAATGGCAGAAATGAACCACTGTTCAAGAAGGTTGACATTCAGGAATTCTGCAAGATCATCAGAAAATCGTTTGAAAGGAAAGCTGAAGATGCTCCAACAAAAAATATTGTCCTGCTGAATTCACAGATCATTGCCATTGATGAACATTATGCAGTCATCAAGCAGGAGGGAAAGAAAAGAATTGTCAATTATGCTGAAAGCAGCAGTGACGAGATGCTTGTATACAATATCAATTTTCCAAATGCCATATACATTGTTTATTTTACTCACGAAAGAGTTGGAAGCATAGAATGCTACGCTTACAAGGAGTATAAAGCTGAAGAAACCGAACTCTATGAATATCCAATGCCAAATGAACTTTCTGGCAATAAGATGTGCATTGGAAACGCTGAACGCAAGATCATTGACAAAGACATTGTTGGAGCACTGGAAAGAATCATATTTACACCATATTCTCATCCAACATTCAGTGGGATGAACGGATTTTCTAGAACAAAGACTTATTTTGAACATCTTGAGTCAAATGAATTTCCATACAAGCTCATGAAGCCGTTGAACAAAAAATTAAAAGATGTACTGAAAGGATAGAAGTGATGATGAAAATAACAAAAGAAGAAAGACAGCTATATAAGTTTCTTGATTGTGTTAACAAGATCTTTGG
Organism: Massilimicrobiota sp. An80; assembly: GCF_002159255.1. NCBI lineage: Bacteria > Bacillati > Bacillota > Erysipelotrichia > Erysipelotrichales > Erysipelotrichaceae > Massiliimicrobium > Massilimicrobiota sp. An80. The sequence goes on along the minus strand of NZ_NFHI01000002.1, from coordinate 105,576 downwards.
AAAGACAGATGAAAAAACATATGTTGCAGGATTGCTTGATAAATTATATTTTTACGCACCTGGTTATTGTGGTGTATATGAATCAATGGAAAACATAGATAGACTTATTGATGCATATGACTTTGATGAATGCCTTTATCAGTTGAAACAGCTACCCAACAAATCGTTTGTGCTTGATAAAGTGGATGGGGATGCACTCAGTAATGCCAGAACAAGAGGCAATATTGTCAGCTATGTAGATGCCAGAATGGGGATTAGCTGGGTTGATGAAATGGATAAGCATTACACTAAGAAGATAGCAAAAATAGCATCCATAACAGGGAAATGGATCAGTGATGATGATGTCGGGTATCTTAAGATGTTTGATCAATTCAATGTTCATAACGGATATGATTATTTGAGATTTGAAACAGAAGATGATCTTTCTAAGATTTCCCTGATATTCACTGCCACTGCTGTTGTTCCGGATGCAGACGACAGTTCACAAATGAAAATAGAGGCATATGTAGAAAATCAACAAGAACCGCCTGAAGAATTCGAGGACGAGGAATATGGCGACCCAATGGCCTGATAGTGGACTCATCTTTGAAGTTCCAGGAGTCCGTGGAAAGGGAAGACCGAGATTCACAAGAATGGGTATTGCCTATACAGATAAGAAAACTGTTGAATATGAAAAGCTGATTAAAAACAGTTACCTAAAGCACACAAGTTATATCTCAGACAAAAGCATACGAATGAGCATGTATGTGTGCTTTTCTCCAAACAAGAGTGATACAAAGAAAAATAAGGCATTGAAGTTGAGCAATGCTTTTAAGCCAAAAAAGAAGCCTGATGTTGACAATGTGATAAAGGTTGTTTTGGATGCATTGAACAAGGTAGCGTATTGCGACGATACGCAGGTCAATGAGATACATGTGATAAGGCATTATGATGAACAGGAGCGATTGATCATATGCTTAAGTGAGAATGGTGAGCTGTTTGTTAAGAAAGGTTAAGAATTTATGATTGGAGTGAAAATATGAAACAAACAACAATGATTTTTTTCTTAAATGTTGCAGTAATGATATTTACATCATGGTTGATTTATTATTTCAACAATGGTTGGTGGATAATATTATTTATTATTTGCTATTTTGGAAAATATGAAATAAAAGATACAGGTGGTGATGAAAATGAAACAAAAAATCAAATGTAATACGTGTGAATTTTGTGAATACTTTGAGGAACAGGAAGGTTATTTCTGTGTACATCCTCATGAATCAGAACCAAAATTGATTGATAAAAGTAAAAGATATCAGTTGAAAATTAGATCACCTAGATGGTGTAAGAAAAAAATACAGGAAGTGAAAGATGATGTGGCCTGATTTAGGAAAATGTATAGAAAATATGAAGTTAATTGATAAAGTCACGGAAACTAAATATCTTCCTTATCCTTCAAGAAGTAGAAGAATAAAGAACAAGAGAAGAAACAAGAGAAGAAACAAAAGAAAGAAGTGAAAGATGATGAAGTATAGAAAGAAACCAGTAGAAGTTGAAGCTATTCAATGGACAGGAAACACAAGCGAAGTAAAGAAGTTTTGTGGCAACAAATGCTCGTATAACGTAAATGATTCTGCGTGGCAAGTCGGAAAAGGAGTTCCACATGAAGAACTTATTATACATACTCTCGAAGGTGATATGAAAGCAAGTAGAAATGATTACATCATAAAAGGAATAAATGGCGAAATATATCCATGTAAACCAGATATATTCGAAAAAACTTATGAAAAGGTTGAAGAAAGAGAGTTGTTAAAATGAATAAACAAGATTTGATGAAACAGCTCATTGATTTGTATCAGCAAAGAGAATTTGTTCAGCTTCCTTGTACGCAGCTGATTATAGATAAATACATAAAGAAGCTTGAATTAATGTTAAAAAATTTATTGTGAGAGGAGTTGTGACTATGCCTAACTGGCTTATTAATTTTTTCGCAGGACTTGGAATGCTGGAAACAGCATTGCTGGTTGTTGGTGGGATTGTTATAGGATTAGCTATTAGACGTGCTGAAAAATAGGAGGGTATTATGGATCAATTAGAGAAAGAATTGTTAAAAAAATTATGTGATTCAGGAAGAGTAAGAATGCTTGAACTAGTAAGGTCAGATATTAAAAATTATAGGAATTTAAAAGTGGAATTAGAATTGCTTGATCAAGAATATGCTAAAGAAGTTATAACAAGGCAAGAAAAAGTATATTTTAGTGATGAGGATATAAAAAAAATCAAGTCACCAGGATATAGCGATGGATTAGGTGGACACGTAGAGCCATTGGACAAAAAAATCATAAGATTAAATGAGGAAAAAGAGAAAGCTAATCAAGAGTTAAGAAATTTTTACCAAGAAAATAATTATATTTATTTTAATCGTAAGTGGATATTAATGTCTAGAATTGCTTTTGTAGACGATATTCTATCTAGATTGGATGAATATGATAAACAATTCATAATTGATTTGTATATTTCTCCTATAGGGTTTAAAAGGGTAATGAACAAGTATAATATTGAAAATAATGGAGATGTTTATAGAAAAGCAAGTAATATTTTAAGAAAGGTATTATAAAAGTAATTATTTTATTATATATAGATAGTAAATGAATTTTTACAATTTTATATAAAAATGTTTTAATAATTGAATATTTATGATAATATGTGTTAAAATTATTGTGAAAATAATAAAATAAGAAGGAATGTTTAAAATGGGAAGGAATATAGTATACTATGGATACCATGGAACTTCTTTAGAAAAAGCACAAGATATATTAAGGTCAAAAAGATTTATAGAAAGTGAAAATGATGGTACTGTTTTTCAATGTTTAAAAACAAGAGCAAAACATTATCATTGGTTGGGTAGAGGAGTTTATTTTTGGGATAATGATATTGAAATTGCTAGATATTGGGGGAAAAAAAGATATAAAAAGAGAAAATTTTCCGTTCTAGGTGTTCCAATAGAATGTGATAAAGATAGAGTTCTAGATTTGAGACAAAATTTAAAAAGAAAGAGTATGGAAGATTTAATTAATTTGATGATTATACCCTATTTAGATTTCGATTTTAATGAATATTCTACTAATGAAAAAAATACATTTATTGGTTATGTTTGTGATGTGCTATGTGAAAGAAATATGTACGATGTATGTTATAACGATTTTGAAATAGATTCCAATCAAGATTTGTTATATACTAAAGTTACACCTCAAATTTGTGTAAAAAATAAAAATGTAATAAAATATGATGAATTAGAATTAGTAGATTAGAAAGGAAGAATGATTATGTATTCAATTAGAAAGGGCATTATCTTTGATAATTTAGATCCTGAGTTGCAGGAAAGTTTACGAAATTTAGGATTTCATGAAGGAGATAATCTTAGTGAAATATTTCAGGGCTTTCTAGATAAAAGAGAAATAACATTAGATGATTATATTTCTAAGTTTTATTATTTGGACATGGATTGCAGTATTAGTAGATCATTTAAGCTTAGTACAACTGCTATGACTTTAAATAAAGATGCTAAAATTGTGAGCTTTTTGCATACAAAAACGTTGTTAAAGGATCAAGAAAAAATTAAAGTGAAAGAAAAAAATATTTTTGGAAGATTAATCTCTAATAACAAATTTGGAGGTATAGAAAATGTCAGATTTAGTGTTTAAAGGTTTTCAAATAAAAAAAATTGATTTTCAATTTATAGATGAAGGAAAAGATAATGCAAGTATAGGATATAAAATAGAAAAAATATCTGATTACTCTTATGAATTATTTTTAGAACTTGAATTTATTGATAGTGATAGAAATGATGAAAAAATATTAAAATTATGTGTTCAAATTTCAGGATTATTTGATTTTGTGGGAGATGATAGAGAGAATTTAGAAATTGAGCAAATTGAAGAAATTGTTAAAATTAATGGTTCTGCTATCTTGTTTCCATATATAAGAGCTTTAATACAAAATATTACATCATATGATACATCAAGAGAGATTATTATGTTACCTGCAATAAATATAACTGAGGTTATTAGAGAAATAGATAAAAACAATCAGATGCACAGTAAAGAAGACAAAATAGATTAATTTTTTATTCTTTGTTAATGCTATATTATGTAAATATGAATTATGATATTATTATAATGTCAGGAATTGGCAAAGATGGATGAACATTTCCCCGATAATTTGAATATCCCTTGTGAAAGAGCACGTAAGTGTTCTTTTTCTTTTATGGCGACATCACACATCCTCAATATAATTTATAATAATAAGCCAGCTAGACATAGAGTTCATTTTGAAATCCCCTTTAAACATACATTTTTTCTGATTGTGGTGTCGCTTTAAAAGAGAAAAATCAAAAAATATATTAATAAATTAAGGATTTGTTGCACAAAATTGCCATTTTTGATATATAATATATATGCAAAGGGGAAATGATTATGAAAGAAATGAAAATTCAATCTTTTGTTTATTGTGAAGATATTCAAAATGATCCACAAGGTAAAACAGTAATAGTTGGTCCTTTACAAATGATCATAACTAAATATATACCGACTGATTATTCGTTTAACATTTCATTTGGAATTTTTAATGTGCCTAAAGATGGTTTTTCAATCAATACAGAATTCTACAATCCTAAAGGAGAAAAAATATCTGAGAATGTATTGACTGCACCACAATTCCCAGAAGAAAAAATAAATTTTCCAGATTTACCATTAGGAGTTCAAATTAATATTGGATTTAGAAATATTTCATTTGAAATTCAGGGGGAATATAAAACTGTGATTAAAATAAACGGTCAAGAATGTGGTACTTATCCTATAGAGGTGTATGGTGCTAAATCAGTATAAATATAGTTCTGTTAGTAAAAGTAAAACTAATTCTACTGGCTATGTATTAACTAGTTTTTTGATTATAGGAACTAGTATGATTTTAGGATTACCACATATAAATTCGAATATCGATAATTTTAAAAATGAAGGTGTTCAAAATTCGTTTTGTATTTTTGAGTCACAGAATAACAGAGATGAACAAAATATTACTCATACAAATTTTTCTATAGATATAGATAAAGAACAAGGTGGTACAATGAGTTTAGAACTTACTGAGAATTTATCCATTTTAAATGATTTTCTTGAACTAGAAGATAATTGGGATGGAGAAGGAGCAAAACAATTCAATAAAGAGTTTATTGATTTTTTATCTCAAATAATTATGAGTTTATCAGTTCAACCAGATATTTTTCCTTTACAAGACGGTAGAGTTGTATTTGAATTTGGAAATGTAAGAAGTAAATATTTAGAATTTTCAATTAATGATGAAAAATATATGGATATTTATAAGAAAACTGAAGATGGGCAACGATATAAATATGTAAATGTTGCTTTTACAGAGAATAGATTTGATCAGGAAGTGAAATGGTTTGACAATTGATTTTGATAATTGTGAAAAATTATATAGAGGAGTAAAAAGAAAACCAAAGTTTATAAAAAAAGATAAAACAATTTCTAGGCACTGTTTTACATATACAGGTAATGGTAGTAATGGATGTTCTGTTTTTAGACAGATGAATAGAGACAATAATGATGCTGTTAAAGATGCATTAGATAAATTAGGAAAATATGCTGATTTTATGGTTTCTATTACTTATGGTTCATGTTCTAATGCGGATATTTATGTTGAGCATACTCCAAGTAAAGGTAGTGAATTTCATTCTGAGTTATTTCAAAATAAAGAAAAAGAAAAATTAAATGATGAACAGTTAGATTACTTAGCCATTAATTGTGAGATTGAAGAAAATTTAGATTAAAAATTTATTTATTTATTTGATTAACCACACACTGCTGTGGTTTTTCTTTGGCTTAAAACAAAAAAAGCTGGTGTTACCTCACCAGCTGTTGCTAAGCTTAATTGGATTAAAAAATTATTTTGGAGTATGTCGTTTATGGGCATCTACATGTGTGCCATCTTTTCGTGTGTAACTTTTAACTTTGACTGTCATTGGTCCACGACGAGGTGGTTTTTCTGTACATTTTCCTTTTGCCATTGTATCACCATCCTTTCCTGGAAGACTGATTAAAAATGGATAAAAAAGCTTAGCTATTATAAGTATATAACATTAAAACAGGAGGAAAAAGTTATATGCGCCATAGCTCAATAAAAATTTTAGGAACTCGTTATAAGTTGCAAGTCAATGATAAAGAACATGATTTTTTATTGCGTGATAGATACGCATATTGTGATCCATCATCTAAAAAAATAGTCATATGTAATTTAGAAAAAGAAGATGATATTGAACAGGAAAATGTAAATGAATTTAAAAATAATTTATTAAGGCATGAGATTATTCATGCTTTTTTAATTGAATCAGGATTGAATGATGCTTGTGATTGGCATTGCGAAGAAATGGTTGATTGGTTAGCGATGCAATTTCCAAAGTTATCATCGTTGTTTGATCAGTTAAATATATAAACTTCAAAACGACAAATAGGAGGTGGTGATATGACTTGAAAGAGAACTGGGAACTTGCCTATGAGGATTATAAGAAAGGCCTCAAGCGAAAGGAAATAGCTGAAAAATACAATGTTTCAATTAATACAGTCAAGTCATGGAAAACTCGCCACTGGAATAAGATGGATAAAAAAGAGGGTGCACCCCCAAAGAAGAAAAGAGGTGCACCCCTAGGCAATAAAAATGCAACTGGTCCTCCAGGTAACAAGCATGCGGAAAAGCATGGCTTTTTTTCTAAATGGCTGCCAGAAGAAACTCAGCAGATTATTGGAGAAATGCCAACAAATGAAATTGATACATTGTGGATGAATATCCAATTGCAATTTGCAGCAATCATTCGTGCTCAAAAGCTCATGTATGTACATGATCAGGAAGATAAGACTATTGAGAAGATTGAAGAAAAGGATGGCAATGTTATTGGTGAACGCTGGGAAGTTCAGCAGGCCTGGGATAAGCAGGCTACTTTTCTATCTGCTCAGAGTCGTGCCATGAAAACTCTAGAAAGCATGATAAAGCAGTATAATGATATGCTTCACAAAAATTGGGATATGGTTACTGAGGAGCAGAAAGAACGTGTTAATCTTATTCGTGCTCAAATTAATGCGGTTAGTGCAAAGACAAACGAAAATGACACTGAAGAAGGAGTTATGATTGTTAATGATTTACCAAGAGGTTAAATTATCAGACATCATCATCCCAAAGTTTCATGCTATATTTAATGATGTTGACCATATGCATCAGATTTTAACATCTGGGCGTGCTGGTACTAAATCTTCATATATGGGAATATTATCTGATTATCTCATTGCAGGAGAGGCAGGCACTGCGGTTGTCATTATGAGAAAGCATCATGTGAAGCTTGAAAAAACTGTATTCAAAGAATGTCTGCGTGCTATGAAAAGACTTAAACTGAATAAAAAGTATTTTAAGATTACAAAAAAGCCCATGCGTATTACCAATATAAAGAACTCAAACACCATTTATTTTACTGGTTCTGACAGTGTGGATGATACAAAAGGTATGATTGATGAAAATAACGCTATAAAGCTTGTTGTCCTTGATGAGCTAACAGAGTTTTTTGACAAGGGTGAAGGCGAAGAAGAGATAAATAACATTGTGGCCACATTCGTCCGTGGTAATGATAAGGATTTTAGAATGCTTTATCTATATAATCCACCCAAGAATCCAAAAGCACCAATTAATGAGTGGTGTCATAAGATGGAACAGAGAACCGACTGTATTCATATACATGTCACATATCAGGACGTTCCTGTGTCATGGCTTGGACAAAAGCTGATTGATGAAGCCAATGCGATGAAACAGGCAGATGAAAAAATGTATAATTGGATTTGGCTTGGAAAATCAGTTGGATTGGATGATCTGATTTATTATATGTTCAATCCAGAGAAGCATGTTGTGGACCCTAAAAAATCAATAGAATATGATTTGTTATTCGTGGGTATAGATGCAGGACATTTGAATGCGACAACTTATGAGGCTTTTGGGTTGGATTTCTATAACAAGAGATTTCAGGGACTATTTGAATATTATCACTCTGGAAGAGATACAGGTGTTCAGAAGAGTCCTAGTGAATATGCCAGTGATTTTCGAGATTTCATTGATTCTATATATGATAAATTTGGTGAAATGCCAGTATATGCATGTATCGATCCATCAGCGGTTGGACTTGCTGAGGAAATCAATCGTGTTTGTCCGGAAGTGATATTTCCCAAGATAGATAATACTGTTGAATTAGGAATAAGCAGAGTTCAAAAGCTGCTTATTTTTTATGTCCTGAAATTAAGCATCTATCAGAAGGAACTTGAAAAAGAAATGTATTTATACAGTTATGATCCGGATTCCATAGATAAAGGAAAAGAAAAACCAATCAAGCAAAACGATCATTGTGAGGATGCAACAAGATATGCTGTCATGGGAGCTTGGGATTATATAGTCAACATGCTTCCAATGTTGAACGATTAAGGGAGGTGAAATAATGATAGCAAGTGATGTAAGAGATTTTCTTGAAAAATTAGGCTATGATGTTCAGACCTCGCTGAATCATAGAGAACACATGCAGTTATGGAGAGAATGGTATCGCGGTAAAGTCGATTCCTTTCATAATTATGTTATCTACAATGGTATAAAGGAAGTTAAGAAGACAAAAAAATCACTGGGAATGGCAAAGAAGAGTTGTGAGGACTGGGCTGATTTGCTTTTGAATGAAAAAGTAAAAATTACAGTCGATGATGCTTATCAGGATATTCTTGATAGCTGTCTTAATGAGAATGACTTTCAAGCGCAGTCAAATGCACTTATTGAGTTAAGCTTTGCATTAGGAACGGGAGCATTTGTTGAATATGCTTCAGCTTCAACACAAAGCGGATGCCAGATTGATTATATTAATGGCAATATGATTTTTCCTTTACGAATAAGAAATGGAAGAATTATAGATGTAGCCTTCGCAAGTCAAATAGGCGATAACAAATATTATGTCAATATCCATGAAAAAGTAGGTAATCAATATAGAATTGAGAATATTATATTTGATGCTGAAAGAGGCGGTAAGTATAGTATTGATGAGATTCCAGAAGATGTACAGAGGGTTATCTATTCACCTGTACCTTTGTTCCAGATCATTAAACCAAACATGGTTAATAATTCGGACATTGATGAGCCTATGGGGATGGCTGTTTTTGCCAATGCACTGGATGAGATGATGGACTGTGATGAGAAATTTGATTCATATTTTAACGAATTTCAGTTAGGGAAGAAAAGACTTTTCCTTGATCCATCAGTTCTTAACGTGATTCCACCTATAAACGATAAAAACGGTCGAGTCCCAGCAACACCGGCATTTGATCCAAATGACACAACATTTTATGCATATCGTGGTGGATCTGATATGAAAGAAAAAATCAAAGAAACAGAATTCAATCTTCGTGTTGACGAGCACAGTCAGGCATTGCAGGACGCATTAAATTTGTTTGCTGATAAGGTTGGATTTGGTTCTGATCATTATGTTTTCAAGGAAGGAAAGGTATACACAAACACTGCTAATATCATTTCAAGCAATTCGAAGATGTTTAGGCGTCTTAGAAAGCATGAACTTATCTTGAAAAAAGCTTTGGAAGATATGGTAAAGGCTGTTCTATATGTTTCCAATGGCATAGTATACAGCAATGATATTCAAGTTGATTTTGATGATTCAATCATTGAAGATAAGGATACAGAAAGAAAACAGGATCAGGCAGATATGGCCAATGGAACACTCCGAAAAGATGAATATCGCGCTAAATGGCGCAACGAAACATTGGAACAGGCTCAAAAGAACTTGCCTGTCGAGGCTGATGCATTGCCATGATATCACCAGAAGATATGGAAACTTATGGATATGGTCATGAAAGTATTTTTCTTGATCTTGAGCAAAGAATTCTTAAAGATATTGTCAGGAGAATTAAAAACACAGGAGTGATAACCAGATCAGCTGATTTTCAGTTAAATCAATTAAAAAAGATTGGATTCAGCGACAAGGATATCAAAGAAATGCTAACAGAAACTCTGAAGTCATCTAATGAGTATATTGATAAATTATATACTGAAGCTATAAAAACAGATTACATTGATAATAAATCACTGTATGAAGCAACGGGAACAGATTTTATTCCATTTGAAAAAAACACACTGCTTCAAAACAACATTAAGGCTTTAAAAAAGATGACCAATGATGAAATGAAAAATTTATCACGTTCTTTAGGTTTTGTTGTTTTGGAAGATGGTGAAACGAAAGCAGTTAAATTAACTAAATATTTTCAAGACATCTTAGATAGAGTTGTTATTGATATTACTGCTGGAGCTTTTGATTACAATACGACATTAAGAAAGGCAATCAATGAAATGACAAAATCTGGGATAAGATGGATTAATTATGAATCAGGGTACCATAACAGGATAACTGTTGCAGCTAGAAGAGCTGTCATGTCTTCTATTGCCCAAATGTCAAGGACAGTTTCTGAGGATACTGCAAGAAAAATTGGAACAAATGATTATGAGGTATCAGCTCATGCCAATCCTAGACCTACACATGCATTGTGGCAAGGGCTTGTATTTACTAGACAGGAACTTGTTTCTATTTGTGGATTAGGCACTGTTACAGGATTGGGTGGAGCAAATTGTTACCATACTTATTATCCGTTTGTAAAAGGAATATCAGTGAGAGCATATACTGATGAAGAGCTTGAGGAGATGGCCAATAGCACTCCAAAAGAATGGAATGGCAAGGAATATACAGGCTATGAAGCAAAGCAAAGAATGAGGCAAATAGAATCCAACATGCGAATGTATCGTGAAAGAATAGCATTGCTAAAAGAAGGAGATGGCAATGAATTAGATATCATGAATGCTCAGATACAATATAGATCATGCATGGATGAATATGTTCGATTTAGCAAAGCGATGGGTATGAAGCAACAAAAAGAACGTATCTATATGGATGGTTTAGGTAAAGTTGGAGCATCAGGTATCAGCACATCAGATCTGATTAAAAAAAGAGACCTTATCAAAGAATGATTGATATTTTATTAAAATTTATAGAGCACAGCGTAAAGCAGGTGCTTTTTATTTTGTCCTGGAGCATGACGTTTAAAAGGCTTGTGTCTCGATGGCAAGAGATATAAAACAGCCAACCTAAACCGGAGAGAACCGGATATAAAAAACACAGGAGGAAAGAAAATGGAATGGTTAAAAGAATTTTTAGGTGATGAATTGTATTCTCAGGTTGAAGCGAAACTAAAAGGCAATGATAAAGTAAAGTTGGCCAATCTGGCAAGTGGAGAATATGTTTCAAAATCGAAGTTTGATGACAAAGAAAAAGAACTTGCTACTGCAAATGATACAATTAAACAATTGAAAGAAACAGCAGAGAAGTTCGATGGTTCAGATATCGAAAAGCTAAGAGAAGAATTAAAAAACACTCAAACTAAGCATGATGCTGAAACCAGACAATTGAAAGAAGACATGAAAAAGCGTGATGCTGTGGATGCTTGGCTCGATGCGCATCCAACAAAGCATAGAGCATTGATGCGTTCACAATTTGATTATTCAAAATTAACAGTTGGTGAAGATGGGAAGATTTCTGGAATTGAAGAAATCGGTAAATCATTGACTGAAAGCTATTCTGACATGTTCGTAAGCAATGACGAAGGGGATGATACCCAATCAAATCCTAAAGATGGTGGTATTGACCATGGAAAATCACCACAAGAAAAGGATCCTGGAAAAATGAGCATGGAAGAATATAGAGCGTGGCGTGAAAAACAATAGACAAGGAGGAATGAAAAATGCCAAATAAAATTTTAACACCAGAAATTATTGCTAGAGAAGCCTTAATGGTATTGCAAAACAATTTAATTATGGCCAACTTAGTACATAGAGATTATGATTCAGAATTTGTTGCAGGAGTTGGTGATACTATTACTATTCGTAAGCCAGCTAAATTTGTGGCACATAACTTTACAGGGAACATTGTAGTTCAGGATGCGGTCGAAGGAAAAGAAAGTGTCAAATTAGACCACTTCAGAGATGTTTCGTTCAAGGTGACTTCTAAGGAATTAACATTGGATATCAAGAATTTCTCAGAACAGTTCCTTCAGCCAGCGTTAATGGCAATTGCACAATCAATTGATGAGGACATTCTAAATGTCGTAGCAGGAGTCAACAATGCCGTAACAGCAACTGCCAATCCAACAAATTTAAAAGATATTGCAGACATTTCGAAGATGCTTGACATCAACAAGGCACCTATGTCTATGCGTAGACTTGTGTTGAACCCAGAACACAAATATCGTTATGCGTTGACGGACAACCTTTCTAAAGTGTCTTATGCAGGAACAGGAGATACTTTAAGAAATGCTGAACTTGGTAAGGTTTATTCATTGGATACTTACATGGATCAGAATGCTCCATATTCATTTGCTACTACTCCAGGAACAATGACAACTTGTAAGGTTACTGGGAATGTCAATGAAAAGAAATTACAGATTACTGATGCAAAAGCAGCTACAGGGACATTGAAAATCGGTGATGGTTTAATCATTGATGGACGTATGTATCGTATTATGAAAGATGCAACAGCGGCTTCAGGAGCAGCTACTGATGTAGAGATTGATATGCCATTGCATATTCAAATCGATGAAGCTACAGATGCGTATATTGTTACAAAGCATCATTCTCTTGCATTCCACAGAAATGCGATAGCTCTTGTTACAAGAACATTGGCATTGCCTATGGGAAATAAACAGGCAGCAGTTGTACAGGACAATGGACTTGGTGTCAGAGTTGTCTATGACTATGATACAAACACTAAAACAGATTATGTATCATTGGATGTTCTTTATGGAATTAAGTTGTTATATCCTGAATTAGCAGTCAAATTGGTTGGCTAATATGAAAGCAGTTGATTTCAACTATTACCGAGAAGAATACTATGGTGATAGTATTCCACAGGAAGAATTCAAGAAATACGAAAAGAAGGCCAGAGCACATGTTTCTGGTCTTACTTTTGGAAAGATTGATGTCATGGACGTTGATGAGGATGAAAAAGTAAAAGACTGTATATGTGCTATCGCTGATATTATTTATAAAAATGATGCCATCCCATCAGCAAAATATGGTATATCAAGTGAATCCACTGACGGGCACTCAGTTTCATATGGTAAAGCAAAGACCAAAGAGGAATTAAGTGATGAGATTTTATCTGCTGTTCAACTTTATCTAGCTGCTACCGGATTGCTCTATGGAGGTGTAGACATATGCTTGACTGCAAAGAATTGGTAACGCATGTGTATAAGAAATATGATTCCACAACAAGACAAAATATTCTCGTTTCAGAAATCATTAAAAATGCGTCGTGGTTCAGAACCCAGCAATCCAGTATAAACAATACTACTGTTGAGGCAAAAGACATTATCAAGGTTAGAATTTCACTCGAGAGTATTGAAAATATACCGGAGATAAGCAAAGGTGACATCATGATCCGCGGAAAGGCTGATATTGATAATCTAAGTTATGGCCAGATAAGAGAAGAATACCTTGATAGTTTTACTGTAGGAACTGTTACCTATAATTTAAATAGCCTTCCTTATTCTAGACATATTCGATGTGAAGGAAATTAGGATGGCTAAAATTGTAGTTGAAACACCTAGAGGAAAGATTATTCAGACAAAATCCAAGAACGGAACTATAGTAGCTGAATTAAAATGGAAGCCAGGATTTGGCAGTGAGTATTCAGCTAAGTACAATCAGGCTCAGTCTTTTGTAGATAGTGAGGTTTTGAGATTGTGTGATCCTCTTACCCCAATGCGAAGCAAGGCTCTTCTTTTATCAGGTACATTAGCAACTGATGTAGGGAGTGGACTGGTTCAGTACAATGCGCCTTATGCAAGATATCATTATTATGGAAAACTGATGGTAGGACCGGCACCAAAGAAACTGACTGAAATAGATTTGACCTATGAAGGTGCCCCACAAAGAGGAGCATTTTGGTTTGAAAGGATGAAAGCGAATGATGCAAAAGCAATTCTAAAAGGAGCTGGTAAGATTGTCGGAAAATAAAATGCGTATCAAGGCCATTCGTGATTATTTCATGAAATGTCCTCATCTAAAGGACGGATGCTTGAATATAGATTATTTGAATCCAGATGAAAAGATTCAGTATTCTATCAATCCGACAGTGACATCCAATCCAATAGTGAAAAGCTATGTTGACGGGTCGACACTTCGACAATATCTCTTTAACTTTTCAAGTTCTGAGATTCGTTCATCAGATGTCATTGATCAGATTGAAGCATCAAATTTCTATGAAAATCTTCAAGAGTGGATAGAAATAAACAACAGCAAGAATATCTTACCTGAATATGAAGGTATCCAGAGCATTGAAGTTCTTGCACCAGGATATATGTTCAATGCTGATTACAAATCAGCAATTTATCAAATACAATGTAGAATTACATACATGAAGGAGGCTTATTAAATGAGTGATACTGTAAAAGAAGAATTAGTCAAAAGATCAAGAAAAGTGGCATTCATGGGTGTTCTTTCTGAAGATACAGAAACATTCACAAGAATGACTAAATTTACAGATTTTTCAAAATCTTCAAATCCAACTGAGTATTCTCGTCAATATGTTGATGAAGATGGAGAGGTCACAGATGTAACAGGTTATTCGCCGGAAATTTCATATGCATTTGATTACTATACAAATAATGCAGTTCATGGAGATATTATTGATATTACGGATAATGAAAAAACAGGTGATGAAGCTGTTAGAAATATCATCATCGTTGATTTCACTAAACCTGTGGAATCTCAGGAAAATCAATTCTATGGTAAAAAAAGACCATATGCAATTATTCCAGATTCAGAAGGTGATTCAACAGATGCCTATACATACAGCGGTACATTAAGAAACAAAGGTGCTTTTGAAGAAGTAAAGGTGCAAAGCACTGATGACTGGAAAACATGTACAATTGTTACTGAATCATAAAATAATTAGGAGGATAGAGCCATGAGCCAAGAAAAAAATACAATTTGGAGCATCAATGGTCTTGAACTGGAGATGGACTTGGATGATGCGGAAATATTGGAAAAATACGAAGAAGCTTTTACTGAAATGGATGTTCAGGAAAAAGAATTTCCGAAAGATGGTAAGACATCTGAAATTGTAAGAAGATATTGTGATTTATATTATCGTCTTTTTGAAAATCTTTTTGGTAAAGATAATGCTGATAAGATAGTACAAAAGAAATATCATATGGGACAATGGGAAGAAGTTTATGCATCTTTTCTTAAATTTGCAAGTTTGCAGATGAATGCTATTAATACAAGAAGAAATGCTATCATTCAGCCAACTAAGAATAGAGCAGCACGTCGTTCTAAACAGAAGGCAATGAAATGATTAATCTGCTCACCGATGACCTTCCGAGAACTGTTTCTGTAGATCATAACAGCTATATGATTTATACGGATTTTCGTGATTATATAGAACTCCAACAAATGATTATGGATGGTGTAGATGATTATGTTATCGTTAATTATATCTGTGGTCTGTATATGAATGAGAAGCCCAGCGATTTGAAAAAATGCATTCATGCTATCAATACATTCATGAAAGGTAATGTAGATGGAAGCAAGGATGACTCCCATGATAGCTCATTCAATGGGAAGAAGGCATCAAGATTTGCTTTTTCATACAAATATGACGCGCCTTATATTATAGGAGCTTTTTTAGAGTGTTATGGTATTGATCTCATGACATGTGAATATATGCATTGGTGGAAATTTAATGCGTTATTTGACTCATTGAATGAAAATACAGAACTCAAGAAAAGAATTGCCTATAGAATGATGGATATTTCAAAAATTAAAAATAAAGATGAAAAGAAAAGAATAAGAAGAATTCAAAAGCAGATAGCTATTCCTGTCGTAAATGTTATGAGCGATGAAGATATAGCCAATGCTTTTTAGGAGTTGAGAGATATGGAAAAACCACCATACAAAAGAATTTGGTACGCTTGTCCTTATTGTGGCAAACGTTTATTTATATATGATAATACTGCTCTTGTTAAAGGAGTGTATATCAAATGTAAAGGATGTAATAAGGAAATAAAAGTACAGATTAAAGTGCACTAAGAGAGCCTTGAGCCATGCGTCAAGAAAGTGAGGAAGGAATGCATGGCAAGCAATGTTGATGGTACTTTAAAATTTGATACAAAAATTGATGAGAGTGGATTCAATGATGGAACCCAGAGTATAGGTAACAGTGCTAAAAAAGGCATGTCGATTGTGACTAAGGCTTTTGCTGCTGGTACGGCAGCAATCAGTGCTGGTGGACTTGCAGTCATAAAGATGGGGTCAGACTTTGAAGCACAGATGTCACGCGTCAAGGCTATTTCTGGTGCTACTCAAGAGGACTTTCAAAAACTTAGAGATCAGGCTTTACAATTAGGAGCTGATACATCATTTTCGGCTTCACAGGCAGCTGAAGGGATGGAAAATCTAGCAGCAGCCGGTTTCAGTGTGACTGAAACTATGGAAGCTATGCCTGGTTTGTTGGATTTAGCAGCAGCATCTGGGGAAGATCTTTCAGCATCTTCAGATATTGCAGCTTCAGCCATCAGAGGGTTTGGTCTAAAAGCTTCAGAAGCTGCTCATGTTGCCGATGTTCTTGCGGCAAACGCAAACATGACAAACTCATCTGTTGCTCAAACAGGTGAAGCACTAAAATATATTGCCCCAGTTGCTCGTGCAGCAGGTATTTCATTAGAAGAAACATCGGCTGCTATTGGATTAATGGCTAATGCTGGTATCCAAGGAAGTCAGGCGGGTACAACATTACGTGGAGCTTTATCACGATTATCTAAGCCGACTGATGACATGTGTCAGGTGATGGATCAGTTAGGATTAGAGTTCTATGATAGTGAAGGCAAGATGAAAAGTCTTCATGATCAGATTGAGATGCTTCAAAAAGCAACAAAGGGTATGACTGATGAACAGAGAAATAATGCTCTTGTTACTCTTTATGGTCAGGAATCATTATCTGGTATGCTAGCACTTATTAACGAGGGACCTGATTCATTAGATAAACTCACAAAATCATTCCAGGAATGTGATGGCATAGCCAAGGAAACGGCTGCAACAATGCAGGACAATTTCCAAGGAGCTTTTGAGCAGATGACAGGGTCATTGGAAACACTTGCGATTCGTTTATACGACAGTGTTTCTGAGCCGCTTAAAAACTTAGCTGTTCTAGGAACGGATGCAATCAATCAGCTCACTACTGGATTGCAGACGAATGGTGTTGCTGGAATGGCAATGGCTGGAGCAAATATAGTTGGAAGTTTGATTTCATCATTTTTGACACAAGCGCCGTTGCTTTTGTCTCAAGGAATGACGATGGTTGCTCAGCTGTCACAAGGACTTGTTCAGGGAATACCAAATCTCATTTCAAGTGCCTTGACGATGATACAGACTTTTGCTACTAATCTAGCTAATCAGGCACCTGTAATCATACAAAAAGGATTTGAGATGCTGTCAAATCTCGTTCAGGGGATTTTGAATGCACTCCCAGTCATGATACAGCAATTGCCTCAGATTATTACGACATTTGCTAATATTATCAATGATAATTTCCCAACGATTCTGATGAAGGGTGCTGAATTACTGCTTCAATTTATTAAGGGAATTTTATCTGCAATACCAACTTTGATAGCAAATATTCCACAAATTATTCAAGCTATTATAAGTGTGATTTTGGCTTATAACTGGTTGAACTTAGGAAAACAGATCATTCAATTTTTTGGTAATGGAATTTCGAAAATGGTATCTTTTGTAAGTTCAAAAGCTGGAGGCATTTTTAATACAGTTGTGAACGCTCTTAAAAATCTGCCGCAGACTTTGATGAATCTTGCAAAAAACATGATTTCAAAATTTGGGAAATCTATAACGAATGCAACTGGAACCGTCAAAGGTGCTGTTAAAGGTGTTTTTAATGCCATAATCAATGGGTTTAAATCGTTACCATCTCAAATGGCTTCTATTGGAACCAATTTGGTAAAAGGATTATGGAATGGAATCGGAAATGTAAAAGATTGGATTCTAGGAAAAATCAAGGGATTTGGAAGCTCTATATTAAATGGTATAAAGAGTTTCTTTGGTATAAAATCTCCATCTAAGGTATTTGCAGATGAAGTTGGTAAATTCATGCCAATGGGTATTGAGGTTGGTTTTGCAAATCAATTGCCTAAATCTTTCAATTTAATAGATAAGCAGTTGGGTACAGAATTGAATGATTTGAAGGGTGTTGCAATGGATTATAGTTTTTCTAAACCGGCATCAACCGTTTCAACTAGCACTACTTATAACACATATTCTAATGATGATCCGATTGACTATGAACGTATAGGAAACGAAACAGCAAATGCCATTAAAAAATCAAATTTATCTGTATCTATAAACAGAAGAAAAGTTGGAAGACTGGTAGAGGAGGAAATTAAGTAATGAGTTCATTGTATTATCAAAATTCAAGAAGTGAAATTGTTGATTTTATTAAAGATATACATCTTACCGATATTTCTGAGCTCTATTCCTACTCATATAGTAATTTGTCCGACAATAATGTAATCAAGAAACTTTATCGTGGAATTACCGATTTTAAAATTAAGGGTGATATTTATTCACAAAAATATGATAGTTGTCAGGAAAAATTTGATTATGATGTTATTCATAATGAAAAAGGAAGATTTTACATTGGAGAATACTATATGCAATGCTTCATTACATCAATGGCGCCACAAGATGTATATTTTAAGAAGTTTATTCATAATCACACATTAACAGTCACGACCGATACACCTTACTGGATAAAGGAAACAAGATTCTCTTTTGTTAAGAGCTTGGAAATCAAAATGGAAGGATTTGCATATCCGTTTGAATATCCTTTTACCTATGGAAATGCAACAGGTACATCTTCTTTTACGAATGATTCAATCAAGGATAGCAATTTTAAGATGATCATCTATGGTCCTGTATCCAATCCGTCAATTTCGATTAATGGAAATATCTATACAGTCAGTACAGATATATTAGCTAGCGAGTATCTTGTTATTGAGTCAACGAATAGAAAAGCATACAAGGTTGGAATGAATGGTGAAAAGACAAATGTATTTTCTAAACGTGGACTTGATTTCGATATCTTCACGAAGATTCCTTCAGGAAGAAACACAATTCAATGGTCAGGGGCTTTTGGTTTCGACATGTACATCTATGATGAAAGGAGCAAGCCTAAATGGATTTCATCTATACAGGAAATGATCTAGTCGATATTGACTATCTGGACAGACAGATGGAACTTGATATGGAAATAGGGTCCTATCTTTCATCTTCACGAAACGATTTTGAGTTGACAGTTCCTTATTCAGTATGGAATTCAAAATTCAATGAAGGGTCAATAGTCTATGATAATGATGAAACCAGTGAATATGGTGGAAGAATCCAGGGGATCACCAGTGATACTGCAAATGAAAGTGTCACCCTCTATGGATATACCTGGAGAGGGCTTATATCAAAAAAATATGTCGTGCCACCATCAGGTCAGGCATATTATCAAGCACGTGGTGATGCAAATGATTTCTTAAGAGCAATCTTGGATGATCAGTTTGATGGCTTGATAGTAGGTTCTACTGAACTATGTGGTGTTGAAATCAATCGAGACTTACGATATGTTAATATGCTAGAAGCTATTGAAAAGACTTTAGCTGATGTAGGACTTAAATTAAAGATAACTTTTGATATGCAAAACAAGTGTGCTGTATGTTCAGCTGCTCCAATCGTTAATTACAGCAATGATACAGAATTGAATAATGACTATGGTTACAATCTTGTAGCAAAAGCTATAAAGAATGGATATAACCATGTCATTTGTCTTGGTCAAGGAGAACTGACAGAAAGAACAGTTATCAATCTTTACAGATTGAATAATGGGACTGTTACGCAGGATGAATCCTTGGCCATAGCTGATGGAAATGTCGGCATAAACAGAAGAACAATGCTGTATGATTATTCCTCTGTAGAAAGTGAAGATGAACTTTTGCAGGGTGGAATTGATCAGCTGAATGAGAACCAGGATACCAACACTCTTGAAATCAGCAATGTAGAAAATGTTGACATTGGTGATATAGTCGGTGCAAAGGATAGAATTACAGGCATCTACATGCAGAAGCAGATTATATCAAAGGTTTTAAGTGGATATGTGGATAACATTGATATTGAATACAAAGTGGGTGATAAATAGAAATGGCAAAGCTTATTGTTAAGACAGGGCAGGAAGTGGAAGCAAGAGACCACGCCCTGTTTTTTGATGGTATTTTTAGAGGAAATGGTGTCATGCATCGTGGCAATGAATTGGAGCTGACAACGCAAACAGCCAATCTCGTTAAAATAAAGGACGGCATAGTCGTCATTCAGGGGTGGCCGTATATTATCTATCCTGGAGAAGTCATTGACGTGAGCATTGACAATGGAACTCAAAACATGAAAAGAAATGACATCGTTGTTGCTGAGTTTACGAATGTTGATGGTGTGCAGACAATGACAATCAAGGCCATTAAAGGTACCCCAAATGAAACGATTGCTGCTGATCCCGTTCTTACACAGCAGGATACATTGGATGCAGGCACGACATATCAGTTTCCTCTCTATAGAATTCGATTGAACGGAATAAACATAGAGGGAACTGATGATTTAAGAACTTTTGTTAATAATCTCAACAATGCTCCACAGGTAACAGCTGTCACTGATGAATATGTGGAGATGGAAATTAATTTTGATGAATAATTTTTATGATGAAAGGAGAATAGAATGGCAGTTAAAACAGTTCAGGCAGTAATCAATGGGCAGACTTATAATCTTACCAGAAACTCTGGTACAGGCAAATATGAAGCAACGATTACTGCACCGAATAAGTCCAGTTACGGACAAGCAAATCATTACTATGATGTGACCATTAAGGCAACAGATGATGCTGGAAATGTAACAACAAAGAATTCAAGTGATGCAACACTAGGTAATTCACTAAAGCTTTATGTAAAGGAAAAAATTGCACCAACACAGACTATTACATATCCTACATCATCAGCATTGATTACAAACAACAAGCCTGCAATAACATGGGAAGTAAAGGATAATGACAGTGGAATAAATCCAAATTCCATTGGTATTACAATTAACAGTGGCACAAAGATTACCTCTGGTATAACAAAAACACCAATAACAGGTGGATATAAATGTTCCTATACACCAGCTTCTCCATTAAATGAAGGCAACAATGTGATTAAGGTGGATTGCGCTGATAATGATGGAAATGCAGCTACACAGGTATCTGTAACATTTAAGGTCGATACAGTGCCACCAACGCTTAATATCACAAGCCCTACACAAGGATTGATTACAAATAAATCTACTGTTACAGTGAAAGGGACTACGAATGATGCAACATCATCACCTGTTCTTGTTGTCATTAAAGTTAACGAAGGGGAAGACATAAGTGTAACAGTTGGAAGTGACGGTTCATTTACAAAGGATATAACCCTTGTTGAAGGCAATAATACAATTAAGGTTATTGCGACAGACAGTGCTAAGAAGCAGACTACAGTAACGAGAACTGTTGAATTGGATACAAAACCACCTGTCTTTGGTGCAGTGACACTCACTCCAAATCCTGTAGATAGTGGAAAGACATTTGTTATCTCTGTCGAAGTTACAGATGCTTAAAAGAGTATTTGGAACATCAAATGGTCTTGATATAAATTTTACAAAATCAGATGATGGGAAGTGGATAACGACTATTCCTAGAGATTTGAGTGGAATATACTATCTTGAACTGTATGCAGAAGATGATGCAGGAAATATTGGCTATATGGCTACAGTAGTCATGAAGTTTGACCCTGTTTCTTTCTGCGTTAAATTTGATGTTGTTGAATTTCAAGGGAATGCTGAAATGAGAGAATTCATTGAAGCATTTCATACGAAAAATCATTATGATACAGAATTCAAAGGAGGAGATAATGGATGTTGCTGCTAAAAGGTGAAAAGAGAAGCATTGTCATGTCAATTGTATCTTCCGATGATGTAGAATTTACCATCTCAACTGCAACAGTGGAGATGACAAAAGGATGCAAGAGCATATCTTCAATTCCATGTACTATTTCAGAGCATGATATTTCCTTCTCTATTGATACAAATGACTATGATACAGGATACTATGATATTGTCGTTACATTCAGTATTGGTCCTGAGATATTGAAAAGAAAGAAGGAGATTCAGATTGTCTGCTGAATATAAATTGTACAATGTAAAGCTATCAAAGCAAACTGTTTCAACAGGAGAACGTTTCATCATTCAAGTAGACATCATAGACTGGGACTGGATAAAGAAGAATATCGCAACATGGAATACATTGAAAACCAATTTCGCAAAGTGGGGTGATCTGATTGGCAATTGAACATATAAGTTTAGTCTTACCAAAGACTACTGATCCGCCAGACATAAATGTAATCAATACCGCTTTGAAGGAAGTTGAAACAAAACTAAATGCTACAATTGATCAAATCAATGATGCAATAATCTATGTATCACAAACTGATGAATACGTAGAAGTAGAAATACCAGAATAGGAGGAAAACTATGGATAAAATAAAATTCACCCACGCCCGCAAAATTCATGCGGGGGGGGGTACAAAATACCGCAATATTATCAGAAAGGAGGATGCTATCGAGAGAAGATAGCATCTTCTCTTTTAGACAATTTGGAAAGAAACGAGGTGAGTGCTTGTAGCATTCACCGTGATGATTCGTGAAATTTAAATTCTTAAGACACGAAACGCAGGAATATTCTTTATATAAAGAGATTAATACTGGAAAAACATGGACTGATGGAAAAGTTGTCTATAGAAGGACATTCAATATTACACCAGGAAAAACTATAGAACTAAATGCATCAATTATGTCTTACGTATCAATAACTGGATTTGTAATTTTAGATGGTGTTTTTATACAGAATTTACCATTCATTAGTGGAACAGGAGATATAATATGTTCTGCTACCATTGAAAGAAATGTTTTAAAATTAGAAAACAGTAGTGGATATGATAAGAGATTGAATGCATTCGTATCTGTTGAATATACGAAATCATCATGATCAAAAATGCTACAAGCGTATAGATGCTTCTTAAACTATTGTTGAAAAATCAACAAGCTTCAGGATTTACAATTAAGCATTGTAATAACATTCTTGATAATTCCATAGAGAAAAATGGTCTTGTTGAATATTATAATAATGATACTCTAAATATCCCACCTGAGTGTGATTATGGATTCAAAATAATGTTTGTTGTTCCAGGTGAATCAACAATTGTTATTTTGTTTGATATATCACAGCCGGTTATTGCCATAGCAAAAGGAATTGGATATGAATGGAAAGGGTGGAGTTATATTAGATATTAAAGATAGTGATCTTTCTAGATAGCAAATTAATTTATGTTAAAAGTTAAAAATAACCTTCGAAAAATAGTCGGGGCGGGTCAGAATTCTGGCCAGAAATACAACTTTATCAAAATCATGCTGGAAGGAGGTTGCTGTCATTTAGAGAAAGCAATCTCAACAGAAAGAGAGGTGAACGCTTATTAGCGTTTGCCGAAGGTGATGTGTTATGAGCAAGATACAAGTTCCAACTAAGGAATATGTAGATAACTTTTCTCATCCAATTGCGATTATATGCAATGAAAGTACTGATACGATTGTAGTTGACTTTTATAGAAGTGGGAAGTATGCAGGATTGCTTATCTGGACGTTTAATAGAGATGTATGTTTATATGGCTTAACTATTCAAAACACAGAAAAAAAAGAAGATAGCAGTGTAGCGATATACACAATTTTTAAGGGACCAGAATCAGCCTCTAGAAATATTACTGCGTATGTCGTTTCTGTAGATGAAGAAAAAATTGTTATCGGATTGACAACAAATGTAAAATTCTGGGATGTTGCGACAGTTATCGCACCTTGCAAGACAAGCGGTCATGCTCATAATTAATCAAACGCTATAAGCATTTATGAAAGTAAAATTTCCTAATAAAGAATACGTAGATAAAGAAACGAATTATTCACAAGTCTACAATGACTGGGGTTTGAAAGGATTCGTCAAGAAATGTAAAGGGATGACAATTGTACATGTGGAAGGAGTACTTAACAACAATACTTCATCTGCTGGCGATGCGTATCCAATAATTACATTTTCTAACTCTCTGGTTGACTGTCCACACGTAATCGGTTATCGAATTGTGGATGTTAATGGTGGGCAATTTGGATATGGTGTTTTATCAGGAAATACATTAAAAATTTTGCCGGATGAAGGGAGTACATTAAATAGAGGAACCACAATAAATCTTACATTTATCTATTGATTCTCTCTTTCTGTGACAGCGAAAGAAAAATGAAAAGAATGAAACACCCGGTTGCGTGTGACACACACACACACACACACACACACACACAACCTTTACAAAATGTTTATATCTTCTACAGAGAGGGGGCTACAATGTAGCTCCTTCTTGCATGAAGGGTGGTGTCAAGCTAGATTAAGCAATTACGAACTAACATACAATGGTTGCAAAAAAGAATTATATCTTGATGCATATAAAAAATTTGAAAATAAATGTATTGAAATACAGTAGAGGTGGAGGTATATGAAGAAAATGGAGAAAATTTTCAGTAGCGTTGTAGCAATTATTGCTACTTTTTTTACATATTTATTTGGAGGATGGGATATCGCACTTATAGTGCTTATTACATTTATGGTGTTAGATTATGCAACAGGTGTGATCTATGCGTGGATTAGCAAAACATTGAATTCCAATATTGGTTTTGAGGGGTTAATCAAGAAATGTATGATTCTTGTTGTGCTAGTTGTTGCCGTATTGCTTGATAGAATGATCAACGGGGAAACATGGGTATTTAGAACTTTAGTTTGTTATTTCTATATTGCAAATGAAGGTATTAGTCTATTAGAAAATGCATCAAATCTTGGAGTCCCTGTTCCAAATAAAATAAAAGATGCTTTAGAACAATTGAATAATTATGAGGAACAAGAGTAGTCATTCGACTGCTCTTTTAAATTAGAAATGAATATTATAAAAATAGGAGGAAAATTTTATGGCTGAAAATTACGAATTCATTGAGGAAGAAGTTGAATTTGATGAAGAACTTTATCATCAGAACATGCAGGAAAATGACTTCTCAGCTTGGGATGATGAAGTTGGTAAAGGAGATGATCAATAATGGCTAAAACTATTACATGGACTAAAATGCTTGTACCAAGTTCAAAATATGATATTAAATGTCCTTACTCGATGAATCCTAGTGCAGTAACACGTCATGATACTGCCAATGATGCATCTGCAATGTCAGAAATTTCATACATGATTGGTAATAGTCTTGAAGTTTCTTATCACGTTGCTGTAGATGATTACAGAGCTGTTCAGGGGTTGCCATTTAATAGAAATGGTTGGCATGCTGGAGATGGTTCTAAAGCTACTGGTGGTAATAGAACATCTATCGGAGTAGAAACTTGCTACTCAAAATCAGGTGGAGATAGATATGTTAAAGCATGTGATAATGCATTAACCGTCATTGCTAAGATTTGTCATGATGAAGGTATTCCAGTAACTCGTGTTTTCTATCATAAACATTGGAGTGGCAAGAATTGCCCTCATAGACTAATTGCTCAAGGAGTTACAGAAGAAGAGTATAGAACGTTGGTACAAAACAGATACAATGAAATGTATGGTGGTGGAAATGTAGTCAATACAAGCAAGCCATCTACTTCTGCATCAGGATTAAAACATAAGGTGGGTGAAACTGTATCATTCAAAGGACTTGCCACTTCATCTACTGCAAGCTCTCATACAACTAATATTGCAGTAAAGAAAGGTAAGATTACAAGAATTGTATCAGGAGCTAAATATCCTTACTTGATTAATGGTGGTACTGGATGGGTAAATGATTCATTAATTACTTCTGGATCATCATCAAGTACTAG
Organism: Massilimicrobiota sp. An80; assembly: GCF_002159255.1. Lineage (NCBI taxonomy): Bacteria > Bacillati > Bacillota > Erysipelotrichia > Erysipelotrichales > Erysipelotrichaceae > Massiliimicrobium > Massilimicrobiota sp. An80. The sequence continues at coordinate 79,406 of NZ_NFHI01000002.1, read as the reverse complement.
CTCATCTTCTACTTCATATTACAAAAAATATACTGGAAACAGTACATCATTGGATACTATTCTTAAAGATATTGGAGTACCAAGTACATACTATGGTAATTGGGAAAAGAGAAAACCTTTAGCAAAAGCTAATGGAATTAGTAGTTATTCTGGTACTGCAAGCCAAAATGAAAAATTAAAATCCTTAGCTAAGACTGGAAAGCTTAAAAAAGTAGGTTCTTCTAGTTCTAATAGCAGTGGATCATCATCTTACTACAAAAAATATACAGGAAGCAGTAACTCTTTAGATGCCATTTTTAAAGCGATTGGAGTTCCAAGCAGCTATTATGGAAGCTGGGAAAAACGTAAACCAGTAGCAAAAGTCAATGGTATTTCTAATTACACTGGTACTGCATCACAGAATGAAAAACTTAAATCCCTTGCAAAGTCTGGTAAACTCAAAAAGGCATAAAAATGGTAAAGTTTATTTTTGTAAAGATAGCCTATATGGCTCCAACAGTGGATGGAGATCATATGGAATTATGGTTATACTCTCGTCCATTGTATGTTATCAAAGAGACACCAGATACTGTCATTGTTAGATACAATAATTCCGCATTTTATACTTACGAATTCGACAAGAAATATATAGAAAAAAGCCTCTAGCCATTACGGTTAGAGGTGTTTTTTTGTGCTTTAAAAATTGTTTTATAAAAAAACTTCTAATCAATATTTGTTAGAAGTTTTTGACATGTTTTTGACAGACCTGAGAATGATATCGTAATATACTCATATAATACTTGAATATAAATTTGTTAATTATACAAAATGATGAGAGTATATTGTATTTATATTTGCTTTTATTCTAAATTGATTAACTAGATTAGTTCCATCTCAATCATTTTTAAGCCAATATCAACAGAGTTGTAAGCAGCACCTTTCATAAGCTGATCAGCCACAATCCATAAGCTTAAAGCATGATCATTATCTAAATCTTGACGGACACGCCCCACATGGACAAGTTCATCACCAATAAATAGAGTTGCCATAGGATAAATCTGATTTTCAATATCATCATAGAGTTCAACACCATGAGAATTTGATAATAATTCAAAGACTTTATCCATATCAATTGGTTTTTTCGTTTCGATATAAACAGATTCACTATGTCCTCTTAATACGGGAACACGGACACAAGTGGCATTAACTTTAATATCTTTATTAAAGATTTTCTTTGTTTCATTCACCATTTTCATTTCCTCTTTTGTAAAATGATTATCTAAATCAAATTTATCCACTTGAGGAATACAGTTGAAAGCAATTGGATAATGTTTTTTATCAGAAGCACAAGGTAATGTTTTGGCAACAGGTTCTTGACCATCTAAAACTTCCTGTGACTGACGATATAATTCTTCCATTCCAGCAACACCAGCACCTGAAACAGCCTGATAAGTAGACACAATAATTCTTTCAATATCAAAATATTCATTTAAACGATTTAAAGCACTGACCATTTGAATCGTTGTACAGTTTGGATTAGCAATAATCCCTTTATGTTCTTTTAATGCATAAGCATTGACTTCTGGAACAACTAATGGAACATCAGGATCCATTCTAAAATGAGAAGTATTATCAATATTGATACAACCAGCTTGAACAGCGTAAGGCATATATTTTTCAGAAATACTTCCACCAGCACTCCAGAAAGCAACGTCAATACCTTCAAATGAATTTTCAGTTAATTCTTCAACAACAAATTCATGTCCTTCATATTCAATCACTTTTCCAGCACTTCTTGAAGAAGCTAATAATTTTAAACTTTCAAATGGGAAGTGAAACTGAAAAATACATCTTAACATTTCTCTACCCACTGCACCAGTAGCTCCTACAATTGCAACTTTATATTTTTTCATTTTTATAGTCCTCCTAACCTAAGAATGCTTCATGTAATAAAACCTGTGCTCTTTTGACATCATCTCGATCAATATAACAAGAAATATTAATTTCACTACAAGAAGTCATTTCCACATTAATATCATGACTCATGAGTGTATTATAAACTTTTTGGAACATACCTTTATTATTTTTAATACCCACACCAATGACAGCCACTTTTCCAATATTTCCTCGCACAATCGTTTTTTTAGCCTGCAATGTTTCTTTTAAATCATTAATGACTTCAACGACAGCAGGAACATCTTTATCATTAATGATTAAAGAAATATCCATTCTACCGCCACCGACTAATGCCTGACTGAAGACATTGACATTGACATTAGCATCAGCAATTTTTTCAAAGAGTTCACCAGCACCATTGACTTTGGCATCAACACCAACGAGAGTAATTCTCGCTTCATTTTGTGAACCAGTAATTCCAGATATAATGAATTGATTTAAATGATCTTTCATAATTTTTTCATCTCCTAACACATATGTTCCTTGACTTTCATCGAAAGAACTTCTTGCATGAATTACAATATCATGTTTGGCAGCCAATTGTACACAACGATGGTTGAGAACTTTAGCGCCATTTTTAGAAAGTTCCAGCATTTCTGAATAACTGATATAATTTAATTTCATCGCATCAGGAACAATACGAGGATCAGCTGTATAAATACCGTTAACATCACTATATATTTCAACTTCATTGGCATCTATCGCAACACCAATAGCAACAGCAGATAAGTCACTGCCACCACGACCTAAAGTGGTAATTTTTCCATTTTGAGAATATCCCTGAAATCCTGGACAAATCACAATATCAGCATTTTTAAGTTTATCTAAAATATGTTTTCCTTCTACGGTTGTAATCGTTGCATTTTGATGATGTGAATCTGTCAAAATACCCAGTTCTCCGTTTGTTACCGTATCTACAACATAGCCTTTTTTAGCCAGCTCACTTTTAACAACAAGTGTTGAAATCGTTTCTCCAATACTTGTTAAACGATCAATTTCTTCATCTGTCAATTGATCTGTATGAACAATGGATAGAAGGGTATCTGTTGCATAGGGATCATCATAGCGCCCCATCGCACTGACCACAGCAACAACTTTGTTGCCTTTATCGTGTTCACGAATAATATTTTTATACATATGTTCACGTGTTTCAATACTACGTGTTGAGGTTCCACCAAATTTTTGAACAGTTATTTTCATGTTATTTTAACCCCTTACTTTCAATAAATTATAGGTTTCATCTTGAAGTTGTTGTTTTAACTCATTCAGTTCAATAGGATTTGTAATGTAGATATGATCATGATCTTGAGAATAATACATTTCATAGTCAATATCTAGAGGATGATCACATCTGATATAATATTTAGAATATGTAATTGGATAAATCTCTTCTACATATTGATATTGATGTTGCCATATTGTTGGTTGATGTGTTTTGATGATATCACTCACAACAGCACTGGCAGTGACATAACGCCCAGCACCTTTACCATAGAAAATCACATTTTCTAAATAATTACAAGTGATTTCTACTACATTATATGCTTGATTCACATTCGCAACAATGTCTTTTATACCAATTAAGGTAGGAGAAACATCAATTCCATAACCATGATCAAGTTTTTTAGCCTGTGCAATCAACTTAATACGGTATCCTAATTTTTTAGCATAGTCTATATCTTTCTTTGTGACTTTTCGAATACCTGTACATTGAATCTTATTGAAATCAAAGAAAATCTCAAAAGCATTCATAGTTAAAATACAAATCTTATGTGCAGCATCAATCCCATCTAAATCCAAGCTGGCATCGGCTTCTACATATCCTAAGCCATCAGCTATTGTGAGAGCTTCCTGAAAATCCAAATTATCTGTTTCCATTAATGTTAAAATGAAATTTGTTGTTCCATTTAAAATACCTTCGATTTTTTCAATCTCATTAGCAATTAAATCTTCTTTAGCCGGAACAACGACAGGAATACCACCACCCACAGCAGCTTCATAATAGATTTTAGCATGATATTTGGCTGCAGTTTCAAAGATTTCCTGGCCATCATGTGCAATCAATGCTTTGTTTGCCGTAACAACATGTTTCCCTTTTTTTAAGGCTTCTAAAATGATTGTTTTAGCAATTGTTGTTCCACCAATTAATTCTACCACAACATCAACTTCATCATCATTTAAAACATCATGAAAATCTTGGGTATAGATGATACCATCTGGTAAAGTCACTTCATTTAAAGCACAGCCATATTTAACCGTCACTTCTTCATGAATGTGCTTTTCTAATCTTTCTTTTTGTTGTGTTAAGATTTCTACAACGCCAAACCCAACAGTTCCTAGACCAATAACACCAATTTTCATATGATACCCCCTCTAAATAAAAAATCTCATTCTTCATGAGATATGGTTTTCTTTGACAACAATCTAGACACTCTCATATGATCGGCTATGATATATTCATGTTTATAAATCCGCATGAAAATGTCCTCCTTTGTTATTGCATTGATAATATCATTTTTGTATACATTTGTCAATTTATGAATAAATAATTTTGAAATAAGCGAAAAAAGACGCTTTATTTTTATTAAAAATAAAATTATTTTTCAATATCTAAAATACACTTGGACAATTGTGAAACAATTGTCTTGGCATGTTTTTGAACTGGTAAGGGAGCATAATCAAAAGAATAACTATGTTGAATGGCATCTAACATAGGTAAATCATTATAGTTATCTCCAATTCCATAAATATGATCATGTGATAAGTGGAAATATTTTTCAATGATTTGAATACCTTTTCCTTTTGAACAGCCTTTCATTGCTAAATCTATATGTTGATTATTTTGAAAAGCTTCAATTTGATGACCGTATTTGTCAATAATGAGACGTGTCATCTTTTGAGCCAGGTCTAATTCATGATCTTGATAGTGAAATGAAAAAGCCTGAATATGTGTAAAAGGAAGCTCATTGAAAGAATGAATTTCATGATCAAAAATATGATCTTGAAATTTTGTATTAAGATGATATGTCACATCATTATGAACAATCGACATATTTTGTTTGCCGGTAAATTCATAGATGTCTTTGACTAAAGATATAGGAATCTGACTTTCAAAAATAGGTTCATAGTCCTTATTTAAAATGAGTCCCCCACTTAATAAAATGAAAAAATCATACTGAATATCATAAGGTTTTGAAGGACGTAAAATACCACTTAAGCTTCGCCCAGAACAAATACCAAACAGATGTCCATGTTTTTGAAATTCATGAATGGCTTTGACATCTTCATCTTTCATATGATCTTCAAACCATAATGTATTATCAAAATCACTAGCAAGTAATTTCATATTTTCACCCCAAATCTTATTATAGGGGAATTCATATTGAAATACAAAGAGATTATACATATATTTTTGACAAAAATGCTTGTTTGTGACGTAACGTTATGAATTATAATAAAAGCAGGAGGGATGGAAAATGAATAATCACAAATATATGACAGTTGGAGAACTCGCAAAGAAGATGGGAACAACTGTTCGCACATTACAGTTTTATGATCAAAAAGGATTGTTACATCCTAGCAGTGAAAGTGAAGGAGGCCGACGTCTTTATACTTATCAGGATATGATTTTACTTCATCAGATTCAATCTTTAAAATCATTAGGTTTTACTTTAGATGATATTAAAAATAGGATAGAAGTTTTAGATACACCTCAAAAAGTAGAACATGCCCTTCATCAACAGGAAGTCATGATTGAAGAAAAAATCAAACAGCTTCAAAATACATTATCAGCCATTAAAGCCTTAAAGGTTGAAGTCAATCAAATGCAAACAGTTGATTTTAAAAAATATGCAGATATCATTGTGAATCTTCAAATGGATAATGAGTATTATTGGTTAATTAAACATTTTGATAATGAAACATTGGAACATATTCGTCAACAGTTTGATAAAGATAGTGGTCAGGAATTTATTCAACGTTTTCATCAGCTCAATGAAGACATCTTAAAGCTGAAGGCAAAACATCTTCCTCCAGAAGATGAACAGGTCCAGCAGATGACTGGTCAGTTTTGGAATTTGATTATGGAATTTACGCAAGGGGATATGAGTTTATTACCACGTTTAATGAAATTTGATCATTTAACTGATGCACAAAATCAGGAATGGATTCAAAAACAAAATGAAGTCAATGATTATTTGAAACCGGCATTAGAAATTTATTTTCAAAAATTAGAATACAATCCATTTGAGGGGGAATGATGATGGATACGATTATGCACGTTTCACATTTGAAAAAGAAATATCAGACACTTGAGGTTTTAAAAGATGTCAGTTTTGATGTGAAAAAAGGGGAAATCTTTGGCATATTAGGAATGAATGGTGCTGGAAAAACAACAATCTTAGAATGTCTGGAAGGATTTTTAAAATATGATGAGGGACAGATTGAAATTCATGGTCAAATAGGCATTCAGCTTCAATCTTCAGCTTTACCCGCTTATATGAAAGTGAAAGAAGCTATGAAGTTGTTTTCAAAATGGAAGCATGCACAGTTAGATGAAGATATAGTCAAGGCATTAGGTATTCAAGAAATAGCTGATCAGACATATAGGGAACTTTCGACAGGACAGCAACGTCGTCTTCATCTGGCATTGGCTTTGATGGGACATCCTGATTTGCTTTTTCTAGATGAACCAACTGCAGGATTAGATGTCGCTGGACGAAAAGCCCTGCATGAAAATATTATCCAATGTCAAAAACAGGGAATGACGATTGTTTTGACGAGTCATGATATGAATGAAGTAGAAAGCTTATGTGATCGTATTGGGATCTTAAGGCAAGGAAAAATGGCTTTTATAGGAACAGTAGAAGAATTAGCGAAACAACTTGGACGATATTATTATATTAAGGTCAATAGTCAAGAAGGAGAAAAAGTTTATACGACACAACATATTCAACAGACATTGATGCAAATCTGTCAGGACTATCAAAATCAAAATCTTGATATTTTAGATATGACAGTCAATCGCGGGACTTTGGAACAGCATTTTTTAGAAGTCGCAAGGAGAAATGAAATATGAAAGCATTGGGTTATGGGATTTATTTACAATGGAAAATGGATATCCGTTCTCGTTCATTATTAATCACATGTTATTTAGTGCCATTACTCTTTTTCTTAATGATGGGCAGTGTTTTTACATCTATCATGCCTGAGTCTCAAGAAACATTGATGGCATCTATGACAGTCATGGGTGTTTCTATGGGGGCATATATTGGTTTACCACCATCTATTGCTGAAATTTATGGAACAGATATTAAGAAAATGTATATGGCCAATCATATACCTGAATATTTTGCAGTTTTGTCTTTATTTTTATCAGCATTTATTCATTTAATGATGATGAGCGGTCTGATTTATATTTTATCTCCTCTTCTTTTTGATGCAACATGTCCTATTCATCCAGTTTTATATTTTGTGATGTTGATATTATTTGTTTTGGTATCATTAAGTATAGCCTGTATTTTAGGATTAGCAGTTCATAATCAGGCCAAGCTGACTATGGTCAGTCAAATCATCTTTTTACCATCCATCATTTTATCTGGTATTATGTTTCCTGTTTCTTTATTACCTTCTTTTTTAGAAAGCATTGGAAAACTTTGTCCAGCTACATGGGGTTATCTATTACTGATTGAACAACCTATACAATTATCAAATGTCTATATTTTATGTATGATATTGATTGTTGCTTTAGTGATTTGTTATGCATTACTAAGATCAATTCGTTCTTCCTTTCGTCATCTGCCATGATATAATCAATACAGGAGGGTAGAATGATGATATTAGATTCAATTGATGATATTGATTTTATTGAGCCATTACGTTTAAATATGACAGATGTTTTCTATCGTGAAGATGATGGCTTGATTATGCTGGAAAGAGAAAGTCAGTCCATCATGATTTCTATGACTGATATAGACAAGTTCAAAAGATTATGGAGTCAATGCCATTTAGATCAATATCAATTATATAATGTCAAACAAAAAGAAGTTGTTGATTTACTGATCAATGAATATCATAAAAAAGATTATTTTGCCTGTTATCAGGCAGTTTATATGGCAACTCAGCCAATAGAATTCACAATCCCTGATCATGTTTCTATACGCCTGTTGACTCAGGATTATCTTGATGATGTTTATCATATTTATCATCATATGAGTGATCGAGATTATATAAAAGATCGTATTGAAAAGAAAGCATTATGGGGATTGTTTCATGATGGCCAGTTAGCTGGATTTATTGGTATGCATCGAGAAGGAAGCATGGGCATTTTAGAAATCAAAAAAGAATATCAAAGACGCGGTTATGGTTCTTTGTTGGAAAGCTATTTGATGAATGAATTACTGAAACAAAAGAAAGTCCCTTATTGTCAGGTTGTCGTAGGAAACGAGGCATCATTAGCTTTACAAAGAAAATTAAATATGACTTTATCAACAACTTATTCTTATTGGGTATTTGATGAATAGAGTATTGACTTACCTGATATGAGTCAATGGAATAGGGATGCATGTGCATCCCTTTTAAAACAAAGATATTAGAATTGTATATTCACAGGTTTTTCATATCTTTTTTATATAATATATATAATAAAAGTCTATTATATTTTTAAAGATAAGTAAGGAGCTCATCAATATGAAAAAGAAAACAAAAGGCATTATATTCATGATAGTTGTTGTGATAGCATTTATCGTTATATTTGATAATCAGCCAGTTGAAGTTAATAGAGAAATTCGTCATAATACAATCCATAAAAGAGAGGATATTCGATTGGTTATGGATAAGGCACTTGCCAATATGGATCAAGATGGTATAACAGTAACAGATGTCTATTATGATGGAATGGAAAGTCAGACATTTGAAAAGAATCTGATTCATGATGGGTATCAGGATGCTATAGTTGTTTATTTAGATTTTCATACAGGCTTTTTTCAGGCACCACCTGAATTTGGGAAAAATGCATCTGTGTCAGGATATAGATATGAATGTGTTCAAAACTCTCAAGGTGAATGGGTATTTTTTGGAAACGGATATAGATAAATATTGTGATGGGTATAAAAAAATGTACGATGTATGTGTCGTACATTTTTTTGTATATTTCAATTGTATTAGTCTCCTACACCAAAATCAGTAGGATCACATAAAAAGTCATAGCGTGGATCATCTTGTAAATAGGCATAGTTTTGCATAAACCATTGAATTAAAGATTCATCTCTTTTGATAGGTGTTGAATTATTACGATAAATATTGATTGTTCCATAATCGAAATGATGAGTTAAAATATCCATATCTTTTTGAATCATTTCTTTTGTTTGTCCTTGAATACCAACCATCAGGCAAGGTGAATCAAAATATTTTTTTAATTCCTCAATGCTTGAAAAAGTCGCATTCTTATTGAGAACACGATTTCTAAAATCATCATCAAAAGATTCAACACCAATTTTTACAATCATATCAATACCAAAGAAATCTCTGATTTCCTGAATACGTTGATGATAAATCCAGTGACTTTCTACAAAGAGTGTGTGAATATTTTTATCATGAATAATTTGTTTAATCAGTGATAGTGTTGCTTGAGGTAATTCAAAAATACTAGCAGAGTCAATGATTTCTAAAACACCATATTCACCAGTGACATGACTTAAAACGTCCTGATTGATTTTGATCATTTCTTCTGTACATGTAGAATTATCTTCAATATAATCACAAAATGTGCATTTTGACCAGGCACATGGTCTGGCTTTTAAAAGAACGATTTCTCTTTTGTGCTTGTTTTCAATGTGGCTGTATCTTTCCATGCTATCCCCCATTTCTCATAAAGATGTCCTCTTTCAATAATCGCCTTTGTCAGACATACGGCAAAGAATTTATCCAAGTAATCAGTAAAAACTTGAACAAGCAAGATACTGAATACTAATGGTAATCCTAAGTGATGAAAGACAACGACAAAAGTGCTGCTGGCACCAGAAGTGATTCCATTAAATAAACCAGCTGTAATGCAGGCACTCAATAATGATGTTGGAATACCAACTAATAATGAACCAATAGGTGTACGCCATCCTTTGAGCCATTTGCCATGATAGAGTAATCCAGCAAAGAAGCCTGTGAACAGTTGCACAGGAGCATAATAGAAGGAATACATATCAAAAGTGATTCCACTCGTTATACTTCCTAATACACCAGTTAACATGGCATATTTAGGACCTAAAAGTCCGGCCACCAATATGGTTCCAATAGAATCCATATAAAATGGAATAGAGAGTGTCATAGCAATGAATGCTCCCATAACATTGAAAACAATCCCCATGACAATAACCATTTGCATTTTTGTTTTCTTTTTCATATTTCATTTTCCTTTCTTCTAAAAAACAGTTAGAAGCCAGAAAAGAGATGGTGAGCCATCTCTTTTCCTTAGTTTTTTATACTGGGTTTGGCTCTCGAACCAGTGTATGAACGATATTTAGTATATAAAAGATAAATAAAAGTGTCAATATCATAACTACCTCTTTTATTAATGACAAAATAAAAAAAGAGAGTTTTATCTTCAATATTGAAAATAAGACTCTCTTATTGATTCTTTATTCAACGACAGGAACAAGACCAACAGCACGTATGATTTTTTGTCCGTCTTCACTTTGAATGAATTGGAAAAGATGTTGAATATTTTCATTTTGTTGGTTGATAGCTCCTCTAGTTGCCATCACAAATGGTCTTTGTAAAGAATATTGTCCATTTTGAATTGTTTCTTCACTGGCTTGAACACCATCAATAGATAGTGGTTTTACTGTTTCATCAATAACATCTAATGATACATAACCAATAGCTCCAGGAATAGACTGGACTTTTGCAATGATTGGACCAGTTTCATTGACTTCATTGGCATATTGACATTGTTCTTCAATATTCAATATTTCTTCAAAAGCGCTACGTGTCCCAGAACCAGACTCACGCCCAATCACAACAATAGGAAGATCTTCTCCTCCAACTTCTTTCCAGTTACGAATTTTTCCTTTATAAATATCTATTAACTGTTGAGTTGTTAAGTTATCGACTTTATTTTGTGTATCTGTCACAATCACAATCGCATCAATAGCTACAATATTTTCTGTTAAACCTTTTTCTTTTTCAGCATCTTTGAGATAACGAGAAGAGTTACCAATATCAGCAGTTCCATTGAGAACAGCTTCAATCCCAGCACTTGAACCAGTGAACTGTGGTTCAAGTGATAATTCTGGATAATTTTCTTCAATGCCTTCTTTAACAGCATTAATCATTTTTTCCATAGATGTTGAACCATTTAAACTGATTTTTTGTGTTTCTATATCAGCATTGGCTGAAAATCCAAGAAATGCTAAACAAACCATAAAGACTATAACTAATATTCCAAACTTTTTCATTATTGATTCCATCCTTTATTTTTAATCACTCATACTTTAACAAATTTCTTGTAAACTATCGTTAATATTACATATATATTATGTTAAGTTTATGTAAAGTTTTAACACAAACTTAAAAAAACATTTACATTGAAGTCAAAGAAAGAACTTTTTAGAAAAACATGGAAAAAGTTTTGCCTTTTTTTGTCGTATCTTATATAATGTTTTTGGTTTAAAGGAGAGGGACTATGATTGGTGATATTGAAACACTTTGTAAATTAGCAAATATTAAAATCAATTTAATGAAAACAGATCCAAAACGTTTCTTTGTAAGAGCATTTATGGCAGGGGCATATTTGGGATTGGCTGCTATTTTATCTTATACATTAGGAGCTATGTTAAGTGACCATAGTGTTGTTGGAAAGATTGCTGTGGCTGCGTCTTTTGGAATTGGTTTAGTAGCTATTGTTTATCTAGGGGCTGAATTATTTACTGGAAATTGTTTTGTAACAATCATGCCTGTATTAAGAGGTGACATGAAATTAAGAGAGATTATGCCAATGTGGGTTGTCTGTTATATAGGAAATATGATTGGTATATCTTTGATTTGTTTCTTATTTATTAAAAGTGGTGCTCAAGAAGCGATTATGCAACCTTATTTAAAGGGAATTATGGAATCTAAGTTAAATTTTGATGTCATTGATTTATTAATCAAAGGAATTTTGTGTAACTTCATTGTTTGTGTTGCAGCATATTCAGGAGTTAAGATTAAAGATGAAACAGCGAGATTAATTGTGATTATGATTTTGGTTATGACATTTGTTTTACCAGGATTTGAACACTGTATTGCAAATGGTGGTATTTTTACAATGGGAATCACACAGCTAGGTTCAACAATTGACTGGTCAATGCTGCCACTACATATGCTCATATCAACACTTGGAAATATTATAGGTGGTAGTGTTTTATTGGCTGTACCTATTTATATTATGTTTAGAACACCTCAAACAAAATAAATACAATAAAAACTGTAACAGGACTTTGAGACATGTTACAGTTTTTTTATGATTAAAAGTGAATTGAAATGTTGTTTCATTTCTATTGCAAATGTTTATGAAGGAATGGAAGTATCTATCAGAATTTTTTGATTGATAGAATTCAAAAATCATATTTATCTATTGAATGAGTAACAAAGCAAGTAAACGTTCATCATATCAATGATGCTATGGCTATTGTTGTTTTTGAATATTAGACACAATGTATCAAAAGAGATACCCGTGAGCCTTATGGAATACAAGGCATAGAAACACAGGTGATTGTGAAAGAAAATTAACAATGGAAACGACAACATGTTCATTATTCTAAGGCTTAATGAAAATATCATATATGATAGGAAAGTTAAAAAATGTTGATGAAATGAGTGAAAAATATACTTGAATAACTTTTTTATCATAATAAGAAAAATTGATAAGATATAACTGTTTTTTATTCTTTTTTACAAAGTACTGTTTTGCTTGAAATGTTAAAAAAATAGGAGTAAACTATGTGAGAATAAATGATTAAAGTGAGGAGGGATTATTTTGGACAAAATTATTGATGATATTGTTTCAGTAGATTTAGAGTGTTCAAAAAGGGTTGAAGAAGCTAAGAAGAAAAAACAAGATGTTCAAGCCAATATGAATGCTAAGAAAAAAGAAATCTATGATTCTTTTGTCAAAGAATATCAAGTGAAAATTGATGCTCATAAAAAAGAATTAGAAGCAAAGATTCAAGAAACAAGAGTCAAAAATGAACAAGAGTACAAAGAATCACTAAATCAGCTCTCTAGTCTTTACGAAAAGAATAAAGATGAGTGGGTTTCTACCATTGTTAATCGTTGTAAAGAAATATAGAGAAGAGGTGAGCGTATGAGTTCTTTTTCATCAAATGCTATTCTTGCCAAAGCTCGTTCTATGTATTCACATAGATTAACTGAACAAAATTATGAAGAGCTTTTAAAAAGAAGAAGCATTAATGATTTAGTTGCTTATTTAAAAAGTGAAACAGCTTATAGTGGTATATTAGCTGATTTAAAAGAAGTGAATATTCATCGTGGTCAGTTAGAAGCTTTATTAAATAAAGAAATCTTTTTAAGACTTGATCGTTTGATGAGATTTGCTTCAAAAAAGGAATTAGAATTTTATCGCTTAGGTGTTATGGAATTAGAGATTCAATTGATTTTAACAAAAGCAAGATTGATTGTATCTGATTATTACACAGGTTATGAAATTGAAATTCCAGAATATTTGAATAAATATGCAAGCTTTGATCTATATGGTTTATTGGCTATTAATGATTATGATAGTTTGTTATTTTTATTAAAAGGAACAAAGTATTATGATGCATTACTCAAATATAAGCCTAAAGATGATGAAAGATTTGATTCTAATATGTTAGAGTTAGAATTAAAGCATATTTATTATGCGCAGTATGTTGATGTCGTTAATAAGCTGTATAGAGGAAAAAAACGTAAAGATTTATTAACAATGATCAATACATCTATAGAATTACAGAATATTACAAAGATATATCGTCTAAAGAAATATTTCAATGCATCGCCAGATCAAATTAGAGAAACATTATTTATGGAATATAGCCGTATTCCAAAAAGTGTTATGTCTGAACTGATTGAAACAAAGGATGCCAGTGAGTTTTTAAGAAAACTAGCTGAGTCACCTTATAAATTATATGTAGATGATCATGAATTTGTATATATTGAATATTATACTGAAAAGATCAGATATAATTTAGCCAGACGTTTCATGAGATTTTCAACAGACAGTGCATTGGTTTATATGACATATAAAATTGTATATCAAGTAGAAATTGATAATCTTAAACATATTATTGAAGGTTTAAGATATGGAGAGGCACCGAGTCAGATTGAAGCGATGCTCATCTATTAGGGGGACAAGATATGGCTATAGAACAAATGATATTGTTAAATATGACTTTTGATCGTCATGATTTGGATCAGGTCTTATTTACACTCAAAGATTCCAAGTACTTTTATCCTCAACCTGCTTCAAAGATTGTCAATAATGTTAAAGGAGTACATGCATTACAGGAAGATAATGCCTATACAAAATTATTGGATCGTTTGATTCAGGTTGCATCTGATATGAAGTTGGATTTGAATAAAGATTTGGCTCCTGATAAAACATTAAATCTTGATCAGATAGATCAATATTTAAGTGATTTAGAAGCTCAAATCAAAAATATCAAAGATGTTCAAGATCAATTGATTACGGAAAAAGATGAAAATGAAAAAACATTAGAAATCTTGACAAGATTAACATTGAGTGATGTAGATCTTGATCATTTATTGAATTGTCAATATGTAAAAGCCAGATTTGGACGTTTTCATAGACAAAATCTTGATAAAATTAAATATTATGAAGGTCGACCATTTATTTTTAATAAATTAGGTGAAGATCGTCAGTATGTATATTGTTGTTATATTGTTACAAATAGCTTATTGTTAGAAGTAGACAATATATTTAAAGCGTTAGGATTTGAAGAAATAGTGATTCCTTCATTTGTACATGGGAAAGTCAATGATGCAAAAAAGGAATTAGAAGAAGAAGTTCATGCGATGACTGAATATATCTTACGCATGGATCAAAAGATGACAATTTTAAGAGAAACACACAAAGTTGATTTGTTGAAACTTTATTCAACAGGATTATTCTTACAAAGAATAGAGTCATTTAAAATCTTTGTTGTGGATTTCCAAAGTAAGTGTGCAATTTATGGATTTATTCCAAAACGTATGATTGAGGAATTCAAAGATATGTTAAAACATATCAACGGTATGGAGTATCAGGAACTACCAGCTGATATTTTAGATCATCAGCAAGTTGTGGCTCCAACAGTTGTACACAATGCGAAAATTGTCAGACCATTTGAAATGCTAAGTAAAGTGAAGCAATCAGATAAGATTGATACAACAATCGCTATTGCAGTACTTTATTATGCAGTCTTTATTATCTTTTTGGGGGACTTAGGAGTTGGAGCTATACTTGCGTTGCTTGGACTTCTTATGAGAAAGAAAAAAATGGGAAATTTATTTCTTTCACTTGGTGTAGCAGCATTGCTTGGAGGACTTATTTATGGAGATGTTTTCTATACAATCAGTCTTTATCCAGCCATAGCATTACCATTGTCAACAGTTTATAAACTTGTTGATGGAATTATTCTTTTGATTGTTGGAACTTTTACAATTGGTGCATTTAAGAAAATGTATCTACAAGATTCAACAATGGAGAAAGTCCTTTCCATGAAGGGAATTTGTGGTTTGATTATTGTTTATGCACTTCTTGTGTATTTTGGTTGTGTGTATGAAGCACATATTAATTTACCAATCATGCCATTTGCTATTGTGATTGTTGCTTGCCTTGTGTTTGTTTTGGCAAAGTCAATTTTAAAGAAAAAAGCAGAATAAGGAAGGGAGAAATATATGGCAATAGCAAAATTAAAGCTTTTGGAAATTGAATTTCCAGCACAGCAGTATGATGCCGTGTTATTAAAGCTCATTAATCTTGATAATTTTCATCCCGAGCCAGCTTCAAAATTTGCTGATTCAGTACAAGGGTTATCGGTTTTAAATCGTGAAAATCCATATGCTGATTTGATTGCAAGAATGGAAGAAGCAAGGGATAAATATCATCTTCAATTAAAATGTGCTGATGTTGATAATGTTCGTATGAATATTATTCAAGCTGATACATTTTTCTGTAATGTATTAGAAAAAGCTGCACAGATTGAAAAAGTCAAAGAAGATTTACTCGCAATGATTCAAGAGAATGAAGCAACAATCTCTCAATTAGAGCATATGATTGATGCAAACATTGATTTTGATAGATTATTCTCTTGTAAATATTTACAAATTCGTTTTGGTCGTTTACCAACAATGAATTTAGATAAATTAAAATATTATGGAGAACAGAAATTCTTATTTAAAGTTCTTCATAAAGGAACAAAAGAAACTTATTGCAGTTATATTTCAACAGCAGATAACGCTCCTGAAATTGATAACATCTTCTCTTCATTATATTTTGAACGTATTCATATTCCTGAATTCGTTCATGGAAAACCTAATGAAGCATTAACAGTATTGAAAGAAGAAGATGATACAGCAAGACGATATATTCAAGTTCTTGATCAGAGAATTGAAAAATTGTTTAATGAAAATATAACAGAAATGAATCATATCTATTCTATTTCTAAAAAATTAAATGAAACATATGATGCTCAAAAATATGTTGTTGTCTTTGGTAAGAATGCCGCCGTTTATGGTTTTGCGGAAGACAAAGATGCTAAAAAAATCAAAGCTGATTTTGAGCAATTAGATGATGTCAAAGTAGAAATCAGTTCACCAATGAGTGATTCACGTTTGACACCACCAACAAAACTTAAAAATAACTGGTTTTCAAGACCGTTTAGAATGTTTGTTGAAATGTATGGTGTTCCATCATATACCGACTTTGATCCAACAAACTTAGTTGCGATTACATATACTTTCTTATTTGGTATGATGTTTGGGGACATTGGACAAGGGATTGTTTTATCATTAGTTGGATACTTCTTCTATAAATGGAAAGGTATGCAGCTAGGAGCTGTAGGAGTACGTTTAGGTATTTCAAGTACAATCTTTGGATTTGTTTTTGGATCTATCTTTGGTAATGAAGATTTGTTTGAACACTATATTATGGAACCAATGTTTATACCAATGAAGTCAGAAAATACAATGCCACTTTTAATGGCAGCCATTGCGACAGGGGTTATTTTGATTATCATTTCTATCGCATTTAATATCTTCTTAAATCTTAAGAAGAAACACTGGGGAGAAATGTTATTCTCTCAAAATGGACTGGCAGGACTTATATTCTATATTTCAGTCTTATTATTAGTTGCCAATATGCTTGTAGGAATGAATTTACCACTTGGTGGACCAGTCTATATTGCATTGTTGATTGCGATGCCAGTGGTGATGATTTTCCTAAAAGAACCATTATGTCATAAACTTGAGGGAGAAAAGATGTTCCCACATGGTTTTGGAGCATTCTTTACAGAAGCCTTCTTTGAATTATTTGAAGTTATGCTGACATTCATTGCCAATACAATGTCATTCTTACGTGTTGGGGGATTCGTCTTATCACATGCTGGGATGATGATGGTTGTCTACACATTAGCTAAAATGGTTGCTGGTGGTCCAGAAATTATTAATTTTGGATATATTTTAGTCGCTATTATTGGTAATATCTTCGTTATGTGTCTAGAAGGTATGATTGTTGGTATTCAGGTATTACGTCTAGAGTTCTATGAAATGTTCTCTCGTTACTATGAAGGAAAGGGAAAACCTTTTCAATCAATTAAAGAAAAATAAAAAAAGAAATATTTGGAGGAAAAAAATTATGAATTTAGTTATGTTTATTTTACCTGCTATTGCTGTTGTTTTATTATCTTTACCATTAGTGAGAATGTTTACTTCTAAAGTAAGCAAAGAAAGTGCAAAATGGCGTTTAATGACTCATATTGGAGGATTCTTTGGAGCTGTTGCTTTAACTTTATGTTTATCAATGGGTTCTGCATTCGCAGCTGAAGGTGCTTCTATTGTTGGTACAGTTGCTCAAGGTATGGGATTTCTAGCTGCTGCATTAGCAACTGGATGTTCTGCATTAGGTGCAGGTATTGCCGTTGCTGCTGCTGCTCCTGCTGCTATTGGAGCTTTCTCTGAAAATGATAACAACTTCGGTAAAGCATTGATTTTCGTTGCCTTAGGTGAAGGGGTTGCCATTTACGGGTTATTAATTTCAATCTTAATTATCAACGCTTTATAATTTTTATAAGAAAGGTCTGATTATATGAAATTTTTCTTAATCAGCGATAATATTGATACATTAATGGGACTAAGACTTGTAGGTATTGAAGGTGTGGTTGTGCATACAAGAAAAGATTTTCTTGAAGTTTTACAGTCAAAGATGAGAGATTCATCCATTGCCATTATCTTAGTGACTACAAAATTAGTTGATATGTGTCCAGATATTATATCAGAGATTAAATTAAAACAACAAAAACCACTCATTACAGAAATACCTGACCGTCATGGAAATTCTAAGATTGGTGAAACAATCGACGGTTATGTATCTGAAGCTATTGGAGTGAAATTATAGGAGAGATAGATTATGCAAAATATTGATCAAGTATTTCTCTATATGAAAGATGAAATTGAAAGACAGGCAAAAAGCGAAGAACAGGCAATTTTAAATGAAGTGAAAGCTCTTGAAGATGAAGCTTATGAATCTATGAAAGCAGAAGCAAAAAGAGATGCTGATTTAAAATTGAAACAGGAAGAAGAAGAAATGAGTTCTAACGCTTCTGCAGAAATTTCTGAAAGTCATATTGAAAGAACAAAAAAATTAATTGAAAAAAGAGATGAATATGTGAAAAACATCTTTGATCAGGCACGTGATGAATTAAAAGCTTTTGTCAAAAGTGATGAATATTTACCTTTTGTAGAAGCAAAAATTCAACGTGTTGCTGAAAATTTTAAAGATTCTAAGTCTATCATGTATGTATCTCATGATGATTTCAAAAACAAAGATGCGTTTGTGAAAGCTTTTGGAACTGATATTGAAGTTCAAGCAAGTGATGATATTCAAATTGGTGGATTTATTCTTGAAAATAAGGCATCTTCTTTAGTTGTTGATGAAACTTTAGATTTTGCTTTAAATAATCAAAAAGATTGGTTTAATAAAAATTCTGGATTAATTATTAGATAGAAACGGGAGGTATGAGTGTGAATGAAAATGTAATTTATTCAATCAATGGTCCCGTTGTTACAGTCAAAGATACAGATGCCTTTTCTATGTTAGAAATGGTTTATGTTGGTAATGCGAGATTGATTGGAGAAGTTATCTCTATCAAAAAAGAATTAACAACAATTCAGGTTTATGAAACAACAACAGGATTAAAACCAGGAGAACCTGTGTATGGAACTGGACAACCTATTTCTGTTACTTTAGGTCCTGGTATCTTAAGAAATATTTTTGATGGTATTGAAAGACCACTAGAAGAAATTGCAAAAGAATCTGGTGCTTTCATTCCAACTGGTAGCCATGTTGATCCATTGGATAAAAATAAATTATGGGATGTGACAATGGTTGCAAAAGTCGGTGATGAAGTCAAAGGTGGAGATATTTATGCTACAATTCCTGAAACTGACTTAATCACTCATAAATGTATGGTATCACCATATACAAAAGGAAAAGTTATTGAAGTGGCTCCATCTGGACAATACAAAATTGATGATGTTGTCATGAAGATTGAAACGGCAGATGGTGAAATTGTGGAATGTACATTAACACAAAAATGGCCAATCAAACAGGCAAGACCGGTTACAAAACGTTTACCAATTTCAATGCCATTAGTGACAGGACAACGTGTTATTGATACATTGTTCCCAATTGCTAAAGGTGGAACAGCTGCTATTCCAGGAGGATTCGGTACTGGAAAAACAATGACTCAGCACCAATTAGCCAAATGGTGTGATGCCGATATTATCGTTTATGTAGGTTGTGGAGAACGTGGTAACGAAATGACTCAGGTTCTTGAAGAATTTAGAGAATTGATTGACCCTAAATCTAACAAGCCTTTAACAGATAGAACAGTATTGATTGCTAATACTTCTAACATGCCAGTTGCAGCGCGTGAAGCTTCTATTTATACAGGGGTGACACTTGCTGAATATTATCGTGATATGGGATATCATGTTGCCATCATGGCAGATTCAACTTCTCGTTGGGCAGAAGCGTTACGTGAAATTTCTGGACGTTTGGAAGAAATGCCTGCTGAAGAAGGATTCCCAGCATACTTGCCATCACGTTTATCACAATTCTATGAACGTGCTGGATATATGAATAACTTAAATGGAACAAAAGGTTCAGTCACAATCATTGGTGCCGTATCACCACAAGGTTCTGACTTCTCTGAACCAGTCACTCAAAATACAAAACGTTTCGTACGTACTTTCTGGGCATTGGATAAAGCTTTAGCTTATGCACGTCACTATTTTGCGATTAACTGGAATCAAAGTTATAGTGAATATATTCCTGATCTTGAAAGATGGTTCAATAAAAATGTTGATCCAAAATTCTTAAGAGATCGTCAGGAATTATCAAGTATTTTAGCTGAAGAAACAAAATTAATGGAAATTGTCAAATTAATGGGTTCTGATGTTTTACCAGATGATCAGAAATTAGTGATTGAAGTTGCTAAATTAGTACGTGTTGGTTACTTACAACAAAATGCATTCCATCCAGATGATACTTATGTACCATTAGAAAAACAATTAAAGATGATGGAAGTCATCTTATACTTATATAAACGTGGTAAAGAAGTTGTCAGTGCTGGAAAACCAATTCGTTTGATTTTGGAAACAGGTATTTTTGATAGAGTTGTCAAAATGAAATATGATGTTCCTAACAATAATTTAGCTTTATTTGATGATTATTATAAAGAAATTGATGAAGCAGTTGCATCTATTGACTAAAGGAGGAAAATGTGATGAGTCTACAATATGTAGGGTTGAACGAAATTAATGGTTCATTAGTCGTATTAGATCATGTTAAAGATGCTTCATATGACGAAATGGTCGAATTACAATTAAAAGATGGTTCAACTCGTTTAGGACGTATCGTTCAAATTGAAGGAGAAAGAGTTGTTGTACAGGTTTTTGAAGGGACAAACTCTTTATCTCTTGCCAATACAAAAACAAGATTATTAGGTCATCCAATGGAACTTCCTGTATCTAAGGAAATCTTAGGACGTGTGTTCTCTGGAGCAGGAAAACCAATTGATGGTCTTGGAGAAATCTATGCTGAAAAATCTATGGATATTAACGGTCAACCATTAAATCCAGTTGCTCGTGTTTATCCAAGAAACTATATTAACACTGGTATTTCATCTATTGACTGTTTAACAACTTTGATTCGTGGACAGAAATTACCAATCTTCTCAGGTTCAGGTTTGCCACACAATCAATTAGCTGTACAAATCGTTAAACAGGCCAAAGTTAAAGATGATGATGGTAGTGGATTTGCAGTTGTCTTTGCGGCAATGGGTGTTACAAATGACGTTGCTGAATACTTCAGACGTTCTTTTGAAGAAGCTGGGGTTATGCAAAGAGTTGTTATGTTCTTGAACTTGTCTAATGACCCAATCATTGAACGTACATTAACACCACGTTGTGCTTTAACAGCAGCTGAATATTTAGCTTATGAACATGATATGCATGTTTTGGTTATTTATACTGATGTCACTTCTTATTGTGAAGCTTTACGTGAATTCTCTTCAAGTAAGGGAGAAATTCCTGGACGTAAAGGATATCCAGGATACTTATATTCTGACTTAGCTTCATTATATGAAAGAGCTGGTATTTCTAAATCAGCAAAAGGATCAGTGACACAAATTCCAATTTTAACAATGCCTAACAATGACATTACTCACCCAGTACCTGACTTAACTGGATATATCACTGAAGGTCAGATTACACTTGATTCTGAATTGAATTCAATGGGTATTTATCCACCTGTCAGTGTGCTTCCATCACTTTCACGTTTGATGAAAGATGGTATCGGTGAAGGATATACAAGAGCTGATCATTCAGATGTATCTAACCAGTTATTTGCAGCTTATGCACATGTTCAGGATGTTAAATCATTAACATCAGTTATTGGTGAAGATGAATTAACACCTGTTGATAGAAAATATATGGAATTTGGACGTTTATTTGAACAACATTTCCTTAACCAAGGTTTCAATACAAACAGATCTATTGAAGAAACATTAGATTTAGGATGGACTCTATTATCTGTTCTTCCTAAGAATGAATTAGATCGTATTGATAATGCGGTGTTAGAACAATTCTATGATCATGAAAAGGCAGTAGCTCAATTTGATCTTCAAGAAGATACAATGATTAAAGAGTTACAGCAGGCAGTAGATAATGGCTAATCAGGTCTTTCCAACAAAAGGGAATTTGATTGCTACCAAAAAGTCATTAGAACTCGCATATTTGGGTTATGACTTGATGGATAAAAAAAGAAATGTTCTCATCAAGGAAATGATGAATTTATTAGATGATGTCAAATTGATCAGAGATGATATTACAGATTCTTATCAGAAAGCTTATTATGCTCTTCAGGAAGCGAACATGTCACTTGGTATTATCAGTGATATTGTAGAAGCTGTTCCTATTGATGAAGGATTGAGTGTGACTTATCGAAGCGTTATGGGAGTCGAAATTCCAAAAGTGAGTTATGAAAAAACACCTCTTCGTCTAGGATATGGTTTTGAAAGAGCAAACTCTAAAGTGGATTATGCATATAGATGTTTCTATCATGTTAAAGAATTAACTGTGAAATTAGCAGAAATAGAAAATGCTGTTTATCGTCTAGCCAATGCTATTCGTAAAACACAAAAACGTGCTAATGCCTTGCAAAACATTTCTATTCCTGAATTTGAAAGAACAGTGAAATTCATTAGTGAATCTTTAGATGAAAAAGATAGAGAAGAGTTCTCTCGTCAAAAAGTCATCAAAACACAAAAAAATAAACAAGAAAGATTAAAGAAAGAACAAGGTCTTGAATGATCTTGTTTTTTTATCTATATAATAAAACTTATTAATTATTTGTGGATTAAAAAAGGGTTGGTGTAGTCATAATGTTAAAAAATTTTTATATATGAGTATTGTTTGAAACTAAAAAACAAGAAGAAATGTTTGAGATTAAATGAAAAAATAATAATACCTTAAGATTATCTTTACATGATATGAAGTAATCTCAATTTTTAACTTTATTAAAGAAAAATCAATGAATACATATATAATCTATGATATAATTTTTTTATTAAATGAAATAATATTTATAAAGATAAAATTAATAATGAATAATGTTTATTCAAGGAGTAAAATAATGATTTATTAAAGAAGAAAGGATTATTGATATTGTACAATTATTTGATAATTTTGATTTATTTGACGATATGTTTTCAATAATTATAACGTATACTAATTAAGAAAGTGAGTGATTAGATGGATGCACAACAAGAGTATTATATAAGTTTAGTTAAAAGGTTAAGAAACTTACCTAATGAAAGAGAATGGCTTGAGTTCAAAGTGGATAACAATGATCCCAAAATTATAGGTGAATATATTTCAGCGTTAAGTAATTCTGCATCAATATGTGATAAGGATAAAGCGTATATCATTTGGGGGATTGAAGATAGAACACATGACATTGTTGGTACTCAATTTAAGCCTAAACAATTTAAGATTGGTAATGAGGAATTAGAAAATTGGTTATTTAGATTGTTAAAACCAAGAGTTGATTTCCATTTTGTTGAAGTTTCTATGAATGATAAAAACATTGTGATATTAGAAATTCCACATGCACATAGTCAACCTACGAGTTTTAAAGATGAAGAATATATTAGAGTGGGATCATATAAGAAGAAACTTAAAGATTTTCCAGAAAAAGAACGTAAATTATGGCTATCTTTTGAACAAAAACCTTTTGAACTTATGTTAGCTATAGAAAATATTTCTGCTTCTAAAGTAACTGAACTTTTAGATTGTGCTGCATATTACACTCTTATGGAATTACCTTTACCAAGTCATCGAGATGGTATTATTCATAATATGATAGATGAACAATTTATTGTTGAAATGGATAATGGTCATTATGCTATCACAAACATGGGGGCACTATTATTTGCTAAAAATATTAATGATTTTTCTCGTTTAAAACGTAAAGCTATACGTGTCATTCAATATAAAGGAAGTAGTAGGACACAGGCTTTAAGAGAACAGGTATTTACTAAGGGATATGCTATACAGTTTGATGATGTTACTGATTATGTAATGACATTAATTCCTCAAGAAGAAATTATAGAGGGCGGTCGTAGAGAAGAAAAGATTATGTTTCCTAGAAAAGCAATTAGAGAAATGATCGGAAATATGATTATTCATCAAGATTTAGCTGTGCATGGTAGTGGACCTATTTTAGAAGTTTTTGATACCAGAGTAGAAGCTTCAAATCCTGGAAGTTTATTGGTAGATATTGATCGTATTATTGATACTGCTCCGCATTCTAGAAATGAAAATATGGCTTCTTTTCTTAGAATAGTAAGAATCTGTGAAGAACGAGGAAGTGGATTTGATCGTATGGAAGAAGGAATGAATGAGCTAAAGATACCTGCACCAAAGGTTGAAACATCTGAGGATTTTACTCGTATTAAGTTATTCTGGTTTAATGATATAAGTGATTGGAAAAAAGATGATAGAATCAGAACATGTTATTTGTATACTTGTTATTGTTATATTAATGAAATAGATGTTTCTAATGCTGTTTTAAGAGAAAGATTTGGTGTGAGTTCCAACAAGAAAGCTATGATTTCCAAGATTATTAAGAGTACAATTGATGCTGGTTACATTAAAATATATGATGAAACAGCTTCGATGAAAATGAGACGTTATAAACCTTATTGGGCATAAATTTTTAGTTTCTGTAAGTTTCCAGTTTTACTTTAAAAACATTAATATATATTGGAAAACCTTGAATTTATATCATAATTTTTTGTTGAAATAACTCATTTTAGTTTCCATAAGTTTCCGATTTAACTTGATAAGTGATAATACATATTAGAAATCCTTGATTTTACAACAAAATTTCATATTAAAGTGAATTGTTTTAGTTTCCATAAGTTTCCAACCATAACTAATGATTAAAAAATATTTGGTTTCTAGGAGAACATATTTTCCATGACCTGACGAGATAATACATTGGTACAGTTGTGGAGTTAGTTCGATTCCAATAATTATCTTCTCAATGAAAAATGGGTATTTGTTTAAGGTGGAAGTCTTTTGAGAAGAGAGATAAAAAAATTAAATGAACAGCTTTGAAGGAAAGTTTTTTGTAAAGATTTAACAAAGAAAATAAAAGAAGGAACAAGGTCTTGAATGATCTTGTTCTTTTATTTTTAAGAAATATTAAGAATTTTTTAAGAAAATTTTAGAAGTGAAACATTATACTGATAATGGGTGGTTAATATGAAAAGAAAATTATTAATGACAGTGATCTTTATCATAAGTTTATCAACAATGCTGATGGATTGGTTTGGTGGACAGCGAGGTGTTCAGGATATTTCTGGACTCATTTTATTAAATAATCCTATTGCAGTGGCATGTATGATTTTAACATTGATTGGTATATGGACACATTATGGTGAAACAAGTTATATGCTGATTTATGTTGGTTTAACTGGTATTATGACGATGGAGATTTATGAGTTTTTAACATGGCATATCCTTACCATTTCTGGTTCTTTTAATTTAGCATTAAGCTTTGATTGGTGTAATCCAGAGTTTTATATTGCTGTGATGAGTATGATAGCAACCCTTTTGATTTATAGATATTATTTTCAAAAAATGGATTTGACAAAGTCACAAGATTATGTATGATAAAGAAAAAGAGAGGGGGGAGTTATGGTGCTTAAAGATAAAAAATATGATGCTTTAATAAAAAATATTTTACAGTTTTCAATCTTCTATAAACTCATGATTCTCTTTTTCTTTAGTCCTTTATTAAGATTTATTTTAAAAGAATATTTGAGTCAAGTTTCAGTCAGTATTGCTTTTAATCAAAATATGATTGATGTTTTTTTATCTATTCCTGGAATCATCATTTTACTGGTACTATTATTAGCAATAATGCTTCTTGTTTATTATAATCTTTATGTTGTGATACAAATTGTTATATTAGAATATCGAAAGCAATCTTATCATTTAAAAGATATTGTTTTAAAAAGCTTTCAAGATTTAAAAAATATACATAAACCAACGTTTATACTGAGTGGTTTATACCTTATTTTATTATTACCATTAGTTCATGTCGGGTATTTGAATAACTATATTCCTAGATGGAATATACCTCCTTTTATCTTTAAAGAATTACAGTTAACAGGGCTAGGACAAATACTGATCTTTTTTATATATATGCTTTATTATGGACTGTTCATAGTTATGATTTTTGTACCATTTTATTTGGTTATTGAACATGATTCATTGATCACAGCGGTTAAGAAAAGCTATCAGATGATTAAACAAATAACTTTTCATCAAAAAATACAGATTTTATTATGGATTGTCGTATGGGTAGTCATAGAAAATATAATGATGAGTCTTTTGCCTTATCCATTGTTACATAATCGAGATTTTAATATTTATTTGATTAAATATTTTGTTCATTTTGCTTCATTTCGTTATAGTGTGATTCAATATATAATTGTCTTTTTATTATCCGTGATTGCAATGATATTCTTTTTAAGATTTCTGGCATCTCTATTTTGTCAATATGAAACGCATTTTATGACAATTCAGGATGTTCAGATGGATACAACCCGTTTACAACAGACATTAGCTAATATTCAAAATCATTTCACATCATTGATTGAAAAAATAAAACAGCGTGTTTTTCAAATTCAATGGATTCAGACTTATAAAAAAACGATTCGTTTGATTTGTATTGTCTGTGTGATTGTTGGAAGTTTCGTTTATTTGCATCAAGATTCAAGATTACATAAGCCTTATGTGATCGGGCATAGAGGTTCAGGATATGTCATAGAAAATACTTTTGAAGCTGTAGAAAATGCCAATCAGTGTGGCAGTGATTTTGCGGAAATTGATATTCAGCTTTCACAAGATCAAATTCCTGTTGTTTATCATGATACAACGATGTCTCGATTATCTGACTCTTCTTCACCCGTTTCAAAATTATCAGCTCAGGAATTTGAAAATCTATCTTTATATGACCAGGGATTAACGGCTAGTCCTATCACTTTAGAACATCTGATTCAAAAAATGCAGGAACAACAATTAGATGTCAAATTACTGATTGAATTCAAGCCAACCAATGACAACTATCGAAAAATGGTAGATGAAGTTGTCAAGATTATACAAAAATATCATTTTGAATCACAAGCTATCTTTATGTCACTGCATTATCAAAGTGTTGCTTATTTACAGCATTTGTATCCAAAGTGGTGGGTTGGTTATTGTATTTATGGAAGTATTGGTGATATAGATAATAGTATTTGGGATATGGATATAGATTTTTTAGCGATTGAAGAGAATCGTGCGAGTACGTCTCTAATCCAAAAGGCAACATCTCAAATGATTCCTATTTATATATGGACGGTAGATAATGGTAAGAAAATGAAACAGTATTTAGATATGGGAGTAAGTGGACTGATTACCAATTATCCTGATAAAGGTCGAAAAGCAATTGATGAATATCTCAAAGAACATCCATATTCTTATTATTATGAAGATATTGAAAAAGCAGGATCCCCTGCTTAAAATTCAAGTTGAATATGATAAATTTTTCCCCATAAATAAATTTGATAGAAATAAGCCATAAGTTGTGGACCCATCATGAGTTGACCAAACCATGGTGCAGTGAAGCTTTGGCCATGTGATTGAATGAAGTTTTCCAGTCTTGGAATATCAAAGAATTGAAATAAGATATTAGAAGGATCCTTAAGGGATTCTTTTAATTTGTCTTCAATTAGTTTTTCATATAGTGGAGAATAAGTTTTAGGATATGGGTTTTTCTTTCGATGCACAATATCATCTGGTAAAAAATCAGCAAATGCCTGACGAAGAATACCTTTTTCTTCACCTTGATCAAACATATAGGCTTCAGGCATATTATAGAGATACTGTAAAATTTGAGTTGAAGCAAATGGAACACGGACTTCTAAGGAAGCACGCATGGTTTGACTGTCAGCACGTGTTAAAAGTGTTTGCATAAACCATTGTGTATTGAGATAGATAAGCTGTTTTTTACGATTGTCAGTATGAATTTCCTGTAAAGATTCCTGATAACGTTGAATAATATAGTCTTTAAGATTTAATTTTTGAACCTTTTCATTAAACATACTTAATCTCTGATCTAAATCACGCATCCAAGGGAAATAAGGCTGGTTGTAGAGTTCTTCTTTATAAAACCATGGATATCCTCCAAAGATTTCATCAGCACATTCACCTGATAATGTGACTTTATGTTCTTTTGAAATAGCTTTAGAAAACAGTAAAAAGCTTGCATCAATATCCGCCATACCTGGCATATCTCTGGCAATGAGTGCTTCCCTTAAAGCCTCTATTAAATCAGTTTGTTTTAAAACAATAGAATGATGATGTGTTGCATAACGTGATACCATCTGTTGAATATAACTATCATCCATTGTTGTCTGATAATCATAGGCATGGAAATATTTATCCTGGTCTTCATAAGTCACGCTGTAAGTCGAAAGTGGACGTACATATTGTGAAGTGATGGCTGTAATAATACTAGAATCCAGCCCACCAGATAACATGGTTGATAATGGAACATCACTTAATAATTGATGCTGGATACTTTGAATGACAAGATGACGAACGTGTTGGATAGTTTCAGTTAAATTTTCATCATGTGATTCATCATGAAGCTTCCAATAACATTGAATATGCAGTGTTTTTTGGAAATATAAGTAGTAGCCAGGTCTTAAAGCGTATATATCTTTATAAAGTGTTAATCCTGGTGTTAAGCTTGGTCCCAGTCCTAATAATTCTTTCACCCCATTTTCATCCACAACTGCTTTTCCAATATAGCTTAAAAGACTTTTGATTTCACTGGCAATGACAAGTGTATCTTTTTGTAAGGTATAGTAAAGTGGTTTGACACCTAGTGGATCTCTGGCCGCAAAAAGCTTTTGTCCATCATCAATGACAAACGCAAAAATACCTTCAAATAAGTCCAGACAGTGTTCCTGATATTCAATATATGCAGCTAAAACAACTTCACTGTCACTCATTGTATGAAACGTATAACCTAATTCAATCAGATGATTCTTGATTTGAGTCATATTATAGATTTCACCATTATAAGTCATACGATATGTTTTCTCATGATGGGTATAGAGAATAGGCTGATTGCCATTCTTTAAATCAATGATTGCTAAACGTGTATGTCCCATTAAACAATGTGGTGTCATCATATAGCCGATATGATCAGGACCACGTTTTTGCAGTAACTTTGTCATTGTCATGATTTTCTCATCATAATCAAATAAATGTTTTGAATAATTACAGATTGTTATAATACCACACATAGATTTCACCCCATACAATGTATGAATGGATTTAAAAAATATGAAACAAATCAGAGAAAAAAAGAAGACAAACTTGAGATTTTTAATGATAGATCTATGCTATGATACAGGTGGGTGATGAAAAGTGGAATGTCCAAGATGCCATAATCAAAATGTCAAACGTTTATATAAGCTTCATGGTAAATATTATTGCCGACAATGTATAGCTTTTCATCGTGTTTGGGTAGATGAGCCATATACTCAAGATCATACACGTTTTCCTCCACAAAAAGTAAGATATTCTCTTGATTTTGAATTGTCAAAATCCCAACAGGATATATCTAGACAATTGGTTTACAATTATCAAAATCATTATCATTCCTTAGTCTTGGCAGTTTGTGGATCTGGCAAGACCGAAATTGTTTTTGAATTAATACAATATGCCTTACAAAGAGGTGATCGTGTATGTTTCTGTATTCCACGTAAAGAATTGGTTAAAGAGCTTTATCAAAGAATAAAAGAAGCTTTTCATCAAATAGATATTGGTCTGGTTTATGGTGGACATATTGAAAATATCAATGCGCAATTGATAGTATGTACTATGCACCAGCTTTATCGTTTTGAAAAAAGTGGATTTCATCTGATGATAGCTGATGAAGTGGATGCCTTTCCATTTTATGGCAATCCTGTCTTACAACAAATTTTTATGCGTTGTTGTATTGGAAATTATGTTAAGTTAAGTGCTACATTTGTCAAAGAGGATATTGATGGTGAAGAATTACTAATTATGAATAGAAGATACCATGGCTATGATCTTCCAGTACCTCAACTGATCATTTGTCCTCATTGTTTACAAGTGTTATTGATTTCATTTTTGCTTAAGAAATGGAAAAAGAAAGTCATTGTTTTTGTACCACTCGTTCAAGATGTGGATAAACTGGCTTGTCAATTACAGTCTTATACACATTTAAGAGTTCGTGGTGTATCATCTATACACAAACATAATCAAGATAATCTGATGGCTTTAAAAAATGGCGATATTGATGTGATTGTTTCTACAACATTATTAGAACGTGGAATCACAATAGAAGATGTACAGGTTATTGTTTATCATGGTGAACATGATTTATTTGATCGAAGAACACTGATTCAAATAGCAGGACGCGTGGGGCGTAAAATTTCTCATCCTCAAGGTCATGTTTACATATTATCAAATGAACATACCTCCTCTATTAGACAATGCATTCATACAATCAAAAATCTCAATCAGATGAGTGTCTGATTTGTCATGCGCCACTCCTGAAACAAATATCTTTAGCTCATCTTCTTTGCCCATTATCGCTTTGTCAAAACTGCTTATCACAATTTCATGTTCTTGATATCCAGACAACTTTTCATCACTATCCTTTAAGGATTCTTTATGAATACAATGAATTTTTTAGAACACTTCTCTATCAGTATAAAGGACTCTATGATTATGCCCTCAAAGATGCGTTTCTTTGTACGTATTTATCCAAGTTCAAAACACAATATGATGAATATTTGATAGCAGTAGCCCCGAGTTCATCAGTCGAAAATGAAAAACGTGGTTTTGCTCCAATGGAAACCATAGCTTATACATTTTCACAACATGTGTTTACAGGATTGTATAAAAAAGAAGCATATAAACAAAGTGGCTTATCATTTGAAGAGAGAAAAAATGTTGTTCATAAAATAGGTATTCATCATCCAGAAGAACTTCAAGGAAAAAAAGTTTTAATTTTTGATGATGTGGTCACATCATCATCAACATTAACAGCTTGTCTATCTCTCATTAAGACAGGCCATCCTCAATGCATCGAATTATTAGTCTTATCAACAAAAAGCTTTCAAACAATATAAATGTACATTTCTTATAAAGAAGTGTACATTTTCATCATTTTCTATATGAGGAAAAAGTATTATAATAGAGTCAGAATAGGAGATGAAAACAATGAAAGTTCTTTTAATTAATGGTAGTCCTCGTCCAAGAGGTTGTACTTATACGGCATTAAATGAAGTTGCAAAGACA
Source organism: Massilimicrobiota sp. An80 (assembly GCF_002159255.1). Classification (NCBI taxonomy): domain Bacteria; kingdom Bacillati; phylum Bacillota; class Erysipelotrichia; order Erysipelotrichales; family Erysipelotrichaceae; genus Massiliimicrobium; species Massilimicrobiota sp. An80. The sequence goes on along the minus strand of NZ_NFHI01000002.1, from coordinate 47,765 downwards.
TTAGAACAGGAAGATATTGAAACAGAGATCATTCAAGTTGGTCAAAAAGATATTCGTGGTTGTATTGGTTGTCGTCAATGCAAAACAAATGGACAATGTGTTTTTGATGATGAAGTCAATGTAGTTTCAAAGAAATTTGCTGAAAGTGATGGTATTGTCATTGGCAGTCCTGTGTATTATGCCAGTGCCAATGGCACTCTGATTTCTTTTCTAGATCGTTTATTCTATAGTACTTTGGCAGATAAAACAATGAAAGTTGGAGCAGCCGTTGTCAGTGCCAGACGTGCTGGAACAACAGCTACTTTTGATGAATTGAATAAATACTTTACAATTTCTCAAATGCCAATTGTTTCTAGTCAATATTGGAATATGGTGCACGGCAATACACCTGAAGAAGTCCAACAGGATTTGGAAGGATTACAAACGATGCGTACTTTAGGTAAGAATATGGCTTTTCTTATCAAAAGTATTCAGTTAGGTAAAAAGCAGCTAGGATTGCCAGAAAAAGAAGAATCAGTTCATACAAACTTTATTCGCTAAAAAAATATAATTTCCAGGGAAATGACTATAAAAAAGATAAACTTTGATAGAAAGAAAAATAAAATTCATCGACAGGATCTGCGTTCTTTTTTAAAATTAATCATTTATAATAGACACAACCATGAAGTAAAGGAGTTGTGAATATGCAAGGTAAAGTAAAATGGTTTAATGCTGAAAAAGGATTTGGGTTCATTGATCGTGGTGAAGGAAAAGATGTTTTTGTTCATTATAGTCAAATTATACAAGATGGATATAAATCTTTAAATGAAGGTGAACTGGTAGAGTTTGAGCTTTATTCAACAGAACGTGGTTTGCAAGCCAGACATGTTGTGAAAATTTGATGAAATTGAGATATGTAGAAAGCATATCTCTTTTTGTTTTGTTCATGAATTTTACATGATATTTACTTTGTTTTCTTAAGATTATATGCTATAATGTGAAATGTTTCAATATGCATGAAAGGAGATTTATTCATGGCAAGTAAAAAACAAGAAATTAGAAAGCAATTAAAAAAGAAAGAAGCCAAAGAATTAGAAGAACTTGGATTGAATCCTAATGCCGAAATCGTGGATTTAAACGATGATTTAGGTGAAGATGTTGTTGTAGAAACATTTGATGATGTGGTGAAAAAACCATTACAACCGATTGAATTTAATACAACACCACAAAAGGAAAAGAAAGGTTTTTTAGGTTCTATCAAAAAGGCTTTTTCACAAGATAATAAAATATTAAAGAAGTTAGAAAAGCAGGCACTACAAATTATGGACTTAGAGCCTCGTTATCAGGCAATGAGTGATGAAGAATTAGCTCATCAGACTGATCTTTTTAAAGAACGTCTACAAAATGGTGAAACTTTAGATGATTTATTAATTGAGGCTTTTGCGACTGTTCGTGAAGCTGCATTTAGACGTTTAGGATTAAAAGCATTTAAAGTTCAGCTTATGGGAGCTATTTCACTTCATAATGGTGATATTGCAGAAATGAAAACTGGAGAAGGAAAAACATTAACATCTATTTTCCCAGTTTATTTAAATGCTTTAACTGGACAAGGTGTTCATGTTGTGACAGTTAATGATTATTTAGCTGAACGTGATAAAACAGACAATGGAAAAGTGTATGAATTTTTAGGTTTAACTGTTGGGTTAAATAAAAGAGAGTTATCTAAAGAAGAAAAACGTGCACAACATGCTTGTGATATTACGTATACAACAAATGCTGAACTTGGATTTGACTATCTAAGAGATAATATGGTGACAAGATTAGAAGATAAAGTTTTAAGACCATTAAATTTTGCATTGGTTGATGAAGTTGACTCTATCTTAATTGATGAATCAAGAACACCATTGATTATTTCTGGTGGTAAGAAAAATACCGCAGCTTTATATATTCAAGCTGATAAGTTTGTCAAATCTTTACGTGAAGATAAAGATTATGAAGTTGATATTGAAAGTAAAACTGTTGCTTTAACTGCTGAAGGTATTTCTAAAGCAGAAAAAGCTTTTAAGATTAAAAATTTATATGATCCTGAGCATACAGCTTTGGTACATCATATCAATCAGGCATTAAAAGCTAACTATACAATGAGTTTGAATGTAGAATATATGATTGCAACTGAAGATGGAAGCCATGATATCAGAAATGCCAGCATTATGATTATTGATCAGTTTACTGGTCGTGTGATGCCAGGTCGTGCATATAGTGATGGGTTACATCAGGCACTTGAAGCTAAAGAAGGAGTTCCGATTAAAGAGGAAACAGTGACATTAGCGACAATTACTTACCAAAATTTCTTCCGTTTATTCAATAAATTAGCGGGGATGACAGGAACTGCAAAAACAGAAGAAGAAGAATTCAGAACAATCTACAATATGCGTGTTGTAGAAATTCCAACAAATAAACCAGTTATTAGAGATGATAAACCAGATTTGGTTTTCGCTAAACAGGCTGCTAAATATAAAGCGATTTGTGACGAAGTTGAAAAAAGACATAGTTATGGACAACCGATCTTATTAGGGACAGTTTCAGTAGAAACATCAGAATTATTAAGTAAGATGTTAAATAAACGTGGTATTAAACATAACGTCTTAAATGCGAAAAACCATGCGAAAGAAGCTTTGATTATTGAAAAAGCTGGAGTTATGGGAGCTGTAACTATCGCAACGAACATGGCTGGTCGTGGGACTGACATTAAACTTGGTGAAGGTGTTCCTGAAATTGGAGGATTAATGGTTATTGGAAGTGAAAGACATGAGTCTAGACGTATTGATAACCAGTTAAGAGGTCGTTCTGGTCGTCAGGGAGATCCTGGATGTTCATTGTTCTTTGTATCATTTGAAGATGAATTGATGCAAAGATTCGCAAATGAAAAGATGAAAGATAGAATGGGATCTTTCTTAGAAGATGAAGCGATTGAAAGTAAGATGGTCACAAAATCTATTGAAAATGCACAAAAACGTGTTGAAGGTCAGAACTTTGATATTCGTAAACAGTTATTACAATATGATGATGTGATGCGTCAACAACGTGAAATTATGTATAAAGAACGTGATGATATTATGTCACAAACAGATTTAGGACCTATTGTAAGAGGTATGTTTGATCAGGCTGTAGAACATACAGTACGTCAATTTACAAAACATGATGGTAAAAAAGATAATGTGGATGTTGATGGAGCATTAAACTATATTTCTAAAAACTATATGTTATTAGCTACGTTAACAGCTAAAAATAAAGAAGCAGTACAACATGATGCAAAGAAATTATCAACAAGTTTATCTGAAGTGATTTATTTACAATATCAAAATAGATTTAATAAAGATTTACCAGCAGAAGTGAAATTGGATTATGAAAGAAGAGTTTTATTAGGGGTTATTGATCATACATGGATTAATCATATTGATGCTATGCAAAAATTAAGAAATGGTATTTATTTGCGTGCTTATGCCCAAAGAGATCCACTTCAAGAATATACTGAAGAAGCCTTCTACATGTTTGAAGAAATGACAAAATCAATTTCTCAAGATATTACACGAAATATTGTTCATATGGGTATTGCACCTGGTAGTGATCAGGAAAAACAAATTCCAGCTGTTCAGATAGAATTGGAGTTTAAAGCAGATTAATGGAATTATATGAAATGAAGAATGGGCTTGAAAAAGCCCGTTCTTTACTCAATGAACTTTTTATTTCGATTGATATTGATGGCTTAAAAAGAGAAATTGAAGGTTTAACAGTTCAAACAATGGATGAAAACTTCTGGAATGATCAAGACCATGCTAGAAAAATATATGATCAATTAAATGAAATGAAAAAGAAAGCTGATACATATGATCATTTAATAACAGCTTTAGATGAATTAGAAGAAACTTATCAATATGTCAAAGAGAGTGATGATGAAGACTTTAAAGCTGTTTTGGATGAAGATTATTTAACATTTGAAAAAGAAATGGATGATTTTGAAAAAACGCTTTTATTTTCAGGTGAATATGATCATCATAATGCGTTATTGGAAATTCATCCAGGTGCTGGAGGAACAGAATCACAGGATTGGGCATCCATGTTGATGCGTATGTATCAAAGATATGCTGATAAAAAAGGTTGGAAAATTGAAGTCCTTGATTACTTGGATGGAGAAGAAGCAGGATTGAAGTCAGTCAGTTTGCGTATTGTGGGATATAATGCCTATGGACATCTAAAAGCTGAAAAAGGTGTTCATCGTCTGGTACGTATTTCGCCATTTGATGCGTCAAAACGTCGTCATACATCATTTGCTTCTGTGGATGTCATGCCAGAATTTGACAATGATATTGAAATTGAGATTGATCCTCATGATATCCGTATTGATACTTATCGTGCTTCTGGAGCTGGAGGTCAGCACATTAATAAAACAGATTCAGCAATTCGTATTACGCACTTACCAACAAACATTGTGGTAACATGTCAATCACAGCGTTCACAGATTCAAAACCGTGAACAAGCTATGATTATGCTGAAATCTAAATTATATCAGCTCATGTTAGAAAAACAGGCTTCTGAGCTTAATGAAATTAAAGGGGAACAAAAGGCTATCGAGTGGGGAAGTCAAATTCGTTCTTATGTTTTACATCCATATTCTATGGTCAAAGATAATCGTAGTGGTTATGAATCTAATAATCCTAAAGCTATTTTAGATGGGGATTTGGATGAATGCATTTATGCCTATTTAAAATCAATGGTAAAGGAGGATGACTAATGCATCAGGCAAAACATCTTGTACGTGATACATTGCTTGTGTTATTAGGCAATTTAATTTTGGCTTTTGGTGTCGCTGTATTTGCTGTTCCATCTAACTTAATTGTTGCAGGAGCAACAGGGATTGCTTTGATTATTTGTGAATTTATTCCAGTCAATTATGCAACTGTTGTATTTGTCATTAATATGGTGATGTTATTGCTTGGATTTATTGTTTTGGGTAAGAAGTTTGCTGCTGGAACAATATTAAGTTCTTTGATTTTTCCCTTCTTTTTAGCAATGTTTGAAGCCATTCCACAACTTCAGCATTTAACTTCAGATATGTTATTATCAGCCATCTATGCTGGATTATTTACTGGACTGGGATGTGGAATTGTATTTAGAGTAGGGTATAGTACAGGAGGAATGGATATACCACCCATCATTATGAATAAAAAGCTTCATATTTCACTTGGAGTCTGTGTTTATTTATTTGATGTTGTTGTTTTACTGGGACAATCATTCTTTACGAGCTTTGAAGGTATTTTATATGGAATTATCACAGTGTTTATTACAGCTATTGTATTAGATAAAGTGACAATCTTTGGAGAAAGAAATCTTCAGGTACTTGTGATTTCTGCTCATCATGAAGAAATTGCTGAAGCTATCTTTAAAGAAATAGATCGAGGTTGTACTTTTGTCAATGTCACAACAGGATATTTCCATGATCAGCAAAAAGCAGTATTATGTGTTGTCAATAACAGAGAATATCCTGTTATTAATGATTTGGTTATGGAAATTGATCCAACTGCATTTATTATTGGTAGTGAAATACATAGTGTTAAAGGTAGAGGATTTACATTACCTAATATTGATTTAGATAAACAAATAAGAGATCATGTTTCTTAATGAAAGTCATTGACAAATCAATGGCTTTTTTTGTGTTCTAATGATATGAAATAAAAAATATCCCTGTATTTATTCATACATGGGGATATCACCATAGTCATAGATAATTTCCTCCTGATAAAGAGGATAGCTTTCTATATAATTTTGATAATAAAGATAAGTTGTATAAAGAATATAGATGATACATGCCATTATTAAAGGAACAAGAATGATAGAAGCATATTGAAGAATTTTACGAGATTTCATATGTGTAATAGCATAATGATGATCGTAGTGATGATAAAAATCAATGACAATATCTTCAGGTAGTCCAAAATGATATATATAATCCTGATAGGAACAATCAGGATATTGTCGCTCATATTCATGTAATCTTGTTTTGAAGAATGTGAGAAACTTTTTTTCTTGGACATTGTGTAATGGAAATGTTGTATATAATTGATGATAATATTTTTTAGTATTTTTATTATTGAATTTTTGTTTTTTCATTTTGTAATAATGCCTCCATAGATTGATGAATATTTTGATATTCTCTTTTTAATGTTGTATATCTGACAAGACCAGGATCTTCAATGTGATAGAAAACAATGTTTTCTAATGAATAGCTTGAAATAAGATGTGTATCTTGAAGAAAGAAAAGTGAAATGAGAATATCTCCTTCAATAATTTGAAAGTGTTTATTTAAAATCTGATAAATGTGTTCACCAGAAAAATCTTGTTGTTTCAATAGATGTAAAATGATAATTTCAAATTGAGGGAATTGAGATAGTTGCATAAATATTATCCTTTCTGCTGATTCGCAAATAATTCAATAAGTGTCTGCAAAGACGTATTTAAGACTTCATGAGGACGTGTAATCAATGTTAAATCTGTTTTTAAAACTTCATCTTCGAGGATCACATGATTCAGCTTGGAGTCTGGATAGAAAGTAAGGATATTTTGTGGCACAATCGCAATACCCAAACCAGCTTGAGCCCATTGTAAAGATGTCCTTGAATCATCACATGTAATTTTAATATAAGGATGAAAATGAAGATTCAGGCAATAATCAGTAATAAGTGATAAATAACGCTGATGAATAATTAATGGTTTATTTTGATAGTCTGACATATGTGTCATGTTGGAATGTAAGAGTTCAGGAATACCAACGGCGACCATAGGATCCTTTAAAAACGCCTGACAATGCAGTTGGCTTTGATCAAAAGGGGTACGCACAATGCCTAAATCAATATGATGTGCCATTAATAAGTCTATGATTTCATAAGTACTTCCTTCATAGATGCGAAAAGAAACATGGGCTAGATTTTGATTTTGAGCTAAACAACTTGGAAGAATATTGGAATTAGAAGATGTGATCCCAATTCTTAAAACTTCATTTTGCATATCTTGAATTTCATGAAATGTCATCTCGTTTAAAGAAATCATCTGTAAGCTTCTTTTATAAAGGACTTTTCCAGCTTGAGTCAATTCTATTTTTCGATGTCCACGTTTTATTAAAGTCACACCGAGTTCTTCTTCCAATTGTTTCAGTTGCATAGATAAAGGGGGTTGTGCCATATGTAAAGTTTTCGCTGCCTTAGAAATTGTTCCTTCTTCTACAATTGTTTTAAAATAAATCATCTGTTTAATTTCCATTGAATCACCATATCCTAAAAGTATACCAATTATACTTTATATATATTATACATATAATACAATTTTCGTTATAATAAATCAAGAAAAGGAATGATAAAAACATGTGGATGAAATATTTAAAACCGTATCGTAAAGAAGCTGTTATTGGTTTCTTCTTTAAATTGATAGAAGCTTTTTTTGAATTGATTGTACCTATTGTTGTGGCAGATATTATTGATTATGGTATCTCTCATCAGGATCAGCCATACATTTTACAACAAGGCCTTTTATTATTGGCATTAGCTTTATTAGGATATGCTTGTGCTTTGGTGTGTCAGTATTTTGCCTCAAAAACATCTCAGGGATTTGGAACTTATTTAAGAAATGATATGTTTAAAGCGATTCATGCTTATGATTATGAAAATATAGATGAAATTGGAATTCCATCATTAATGACACGTATCACTAATGATACGAATCAATTACAGTTGGCAGTTGCGATGACGATTCGTTTGGCATCACGTTCACCATTTTTAATTTTAGGTTCATTAGTCATGGCTTTTCGTATTTCAGTACCGATTGCTTTGATTTTTATTTGTGCAGCACCAATACTCGCTTTAGCGATATATGGAGTGATGTCAAAATCCCTGCCCCTTTATTTAAAAATTCAAAAACAACTGGATCATGTATCATTGATTTGTCGTGAAAATTTAGCTGGTATTCGTGTGATTCGCGCTTTTTCTAAACAGAAACAAGAAAAAGAACGTTTTCAACAGGCAACTCAAAAACAAAAAGATATGCAAATACAGGTTGGAAAACTTTCTGCACTTTTAAATCCAAGTACCAGTGTGATTGTCAACTGTGCTATTTTGGTCATTTTGTATGCAGGTGGTTTACAGGTCAATGCGGGATATTTAACCCAGGGAGAAGTAATAGCATTAATCAATTACATGAATCAAATTCTATTATCAATGTTTGCATTTGCTAATGTGATAGTCATTTATAATAAAGCAACAGCTTGTTATAAACGTGTACAGGAAGTTTTAGCTATTCAACCGGCTATTCAGAATGGAAAATGTCTTATTGATAATCAAGAAGGTCCATTGGTGACATTTGATCATGTCAGTTTTTCATATCAGGGGAGCCATGCATTGCATGATATATCTTTTTCTATTCGTCAGGGAGAAACAATTGGAATCATTGGTGGGACTGGTTCGGGAAAATCAACTCTTATCCATCTGATTCCTCGTTTCTATGAAGCGACGCAAGGACAAATTTATATCAAGAACAAACCTATTCAAGACTATTCTTTATTTTCTTTAAGACAGATGATTGGTTTGGTTCCACAACAGGCTACGCTCTTTACAGGAACGATTAAAGAAAATATCTGTTTGGCTAAAGAAAATGCTAGCGATGATGAAGTCAAACAGGCCTTGCATTTGGCACAGGCATCATTTGTAGATGAGTGGAAAGATGGCATTTATAGTCATATTACACAAGGTGGACATAATCTTTCTGGTGGACAAAAACAACGTTTAACGATTGCTAGAGCATTGGTGAGAAATCCTGAACTTCTTATATTAGATGATAGTGCCAGTGCATTGGATTTTGCGACTGATGCTGCTTTAAGAAAAGCCATTTCCACACTTCCTCAAACAACAATTATTGTTTCTCAACGTGTCAGTGCAATTATGCATGCTGATAAGATTCTTGTTTTGAGTCATGGTGAATTAGTGGGAATGGGAAAACATGATGAGTTGACGAAAACTTGTGAAATATATCAACAAATTGTCACATCACAAATGTCTAAGGAGGTGGCATAAATGGATATCAAAACAATGAAGCGTTTATTATCATTTTGTCGCCCGTATATGAAATATTTATATTGTGCTTTATTATGTTCATCAGGACAGATTGTTTTTACATTGTTGACACCTGTTTTTATTGGACAGGCTGTTGATCATATTATTGGACAGGGACTTGTGGCGTTTGATTTGTTATTTCAAAAAATGCTTTGGATATTGGGAAGTGTTCTGATTGCGGAAATTTTTGATTGGCTGGTAGTGAGATTATCTAATCGTATGACATATGCGATTACAAAAGATTTACGTGATCAATTATTTGAAAAATATGAAACATTGCCTTTAAGTTATATTGATAGTCATGCTCATGGTGATCTGTTAAGTCGTATGGTTAATGATATAGATTTAATTGGTGATGGTCTTTTACAGGGATTTACACATTTATTTAATGGGATTGCGACTATTATTGGAACGATTTGTTTTATGTTATATATTCAAACAACAGTTGCATTGATTGTGATTGTTTTAACACCTTTATCATTGGTTGTAGCAACAATTATTGCCAATAAGACATATAAGTATTTTCAAGAACAGCTGGCTTTAAGAGGAGAACTTGGTGCTTATGTAGAAGAAATGATTGGCGGTGTTAAAGTTGTCAAGGCTTATGGTTATGAACAAACAAATCAGGAGCGCTTTGAAGAAATCAATCAGCGTGTTTATATCAGTGGTGTTAAATCACAGTTTTTAGGAGCATTAGCCAATCCGAGTACAAGAGTTGTCAACAATATTGTTTATGCCAGTGTCTGTATTGCAGGATCTTTATATGTGATTGGTGGTTCTATGAGTGTTGGAGCTTTATCAAGTTTTTTAAGTTATGCCAATCAGTATACAAAACCTTTTAATGAAATTTCTAATGTCTTTACCGAATTACAAACAGCATTGGCTTGTGCTTCAAGAGTTTTTCATTTATTAGATATAGATTCAAGTCCTAAACAGGGTCCAACGAAAACACTTTCGTATATTCAAGGACATGTCCAGATTCAACACCTCAGTTTTTCTTATCGAGATGATGAACCATTCATAGAAGATTTCAATGTGGAAGCAAAACCAGGGCAAACTATTGCAATTGTAGGACCAACAGGATGTGGAAAAACAACTTTTATTAATTTATTAATGAAATTTTATCAGCCACAACATGGTCAAATATGCATTGATGGCATTGATATTCAGGATATGAGCAGTGATTATGTTAGAAGTCTATATGGAATGGTTTTACAAGATTCTTGGTTATTTCAAGGAAGTATCAGGGATAATATTGCTTATGGAAAAAAAGAGGCAACTGATCAGGAAATTATAGAAGCAGCCAAAAAAGCTCATGCACATAAATTTATTATTCAGTTAAAAGATGGCTATGATACAATGATTAGCGAAGAAGGTGGAAATCTATCACAGGGGCAAAAACAGCTATTATGCATTGCACGTATTATGTTAGTCAAACCACCAATGTTGATTTTAGATGAAGCGACAAGTTCAATTGATACACGTACTGAAAAGCAAATTCAAGAGGCGTTTGATTTAATGATGGAAGGACGTACAACCTTTATTGTTGCACATCGTTTATCAACTATCCAAAAAGCTGATCAGATTCTTGTCATGAATCATGGACAAATTATTGAACAGGGAAAACATGAAGAGTTATTGAAAAAGCATGGCTTTTATCATCATTTATATTATAGTCAGTTTGAAATACAAAAATAAAAACACGAGCTTCGTGTTTTTATTTTATCGAGAAATCATTTTTCTTAATTTTGTCTTATCAACAAAACGTGTTGGGAAACTATAATCTTTTTGAGCATAAACAAATGTAACTTTATTGTTATAAGTGAAATTCACTTTTTTCAGTTTACGATAATCTATCAGCATTCTTCCTACCATTAAGTTCTTACGACCTACTAGCACAATTGTTGAAAGAAAATAAGCATAAACAACAGTTAATAGTGCTGCTGCATTTAATCCATTATGGAAAAATGATGAACGAGAAGTGACGATTCCATATATAACAGCAATAATACCACCAATAACAGCAATCAAATAAATGATAGTTAAAATTACATAAAAAATAAGACCACCAGTATTTAAACAAAGCTGTAAAGAATGATCTTGTTTACGACAACGAAAAAACGTAACAATAATGTTAGCGATAGAATATGTAAACCAAAGAAAAATAATTATTAAAACAAACGATAGAACTAATGAAAAAATTTCCTGCATAAATTAAACTTCCTTTCATACTTCTCTATTATACATATAATTTTGCTTTTCGCCTAGAAAAAAATGAAAATATGTGAAATCTTTATGAATTTTTATTATAATAGACACTAGGGAAGTGAAAATATGGAAGATTTAAAGAGTTATGAAACACGTGTTATTGAAATTAATGAAGTTGATGATATGGGAGAATATTTCTTTCATCATCTTTTGAATCGTTTTGCTCAAATTGCAACAGAGAGCGCTATGAAGTTAGGTGTATGGAATTATGATATGATGTCAAAATATGGATGGGTTGTGGCTAAACAGTATCTTCATTTAGATGAACCTATTCATTATCAAGATCGTATTGAATTATCAACAACGATTTCTAAAGGAACATATGTGAGTTTTCCAAGATATTATTATATTAAAAAAGATAATCGTCTGATTGGCACATGTTCTTCTGTTTGGACATTATTAGATATTCAAAAAAGAAGAATGGTTTCACCACAAAAAATAGGGATTACCTTTCCAGAAGCGCCTTTGGAGCATTTATTAGAATTACCACCAGCTATTCAAAAAGATATGGAATTCCAATATATCACGGAAAGAAAAGTTCTATATAGTGATGTCGATATTAATCAGCATATGAACAATACACGCTATGTTGAGTGGGCATTGGATTTCATTGATTTTGATAAACATCATCAGTGTTATATCAGTGATTTGAATATTCAATATCGTAAAGAAATTAGACCATTAGAAAAAGTTAAACTTTTTATGGCTGAAAATGGTCATCGTTATATTGTTGAAGGAAGAAGTCAGGAAGATGAGGTTTATTTTACAATAGAAATTTATTTTCGTGATAGATAATTTTCATAATATGAAAACATTTTTATAAAATTTATGATATGATAAGCATGTCCCAAATATCTATAATCGTATTCGTTTTCCCGTAAGAATACAAACAGGAAATAAGTTGCTTTATAGCAACTTTTTCTTTTTTACAAAACAGAAAGAATAAAATATGATTTATGATGTCTTTTATAGTGATTTTTCCAGCCATTGACCACGTTGTTGACGATAGAGAAGCAATAAACCTCTGACACATAATTCAATGCACATAGCCAGCCAAACTCCATGTAATCCCATTGTTTGAACAAAAAGAACGGATAGAGATAAACGAACACCCCAAATACTCAAAAGATTGAGTAAGCTTGGTATAAGAGTATCTCCAGCTCCACGCAAGGCACCAGAAGCTACAATGGAAACACCATAGAGTGGTTCGGCAAAAAGTTCAATTCGTAAAACTTCTGTAGCCAGCTGTTGGGTCTGCACATCTGGAGTTAAGATTTGAAAAACAAATGGTGAAATGACAAACATAACAATCGCAATGATTCCCATGATGATAGCGCCAAAGGCAACAGTTAAATTGGAAAAGGACTTTGCAAGTTCTTTTTTTTGAGCACCCATGCATTGACCAACTAATGTGGTTGCGGCAGCTTCTAGTCCATATCCAGGCATATAACATAAGCTTTCAGCAGTGATTGCAAAGGAATGAGCAGCAATTGCAATTGTTCCTAAAGGGGCAATAATCTTTGTAGACATCACCATGGCACCACAAATGGCTATATGTTCAAAAGCTAAGGGTGTTCCAATCTGAAAAGCATTTTTCAATGTTTCTTTTTCAAAATAGAACTTTTCATGATTTTGGAATTTTAATAGAGAAGAATGACAAGTCGTATACCAGAGATTGATAAAACAGACTGTCAACTGGGCAAGCGCTGTTCCAATGGATGCCCCCACAACACCAAAGTAATGAATGAAAATAAGATTATAAATCACATCTAATCCACACATGGAAGCATTGAGTAAACTCGGTATTTTCATATTACCACTACATTGTAACATGGAACTGCATAAACTATTTAATTGTAAAATAGGTAAACTTAATGTGAAAACAAGAAAATAGGCAGAAGCATTATCAAAAATAGCTGGATCAGCACCTAACCATGTTAATAAACTTTGATTTACAAGCACACCGATGATTAATAATATGCAAGAAAAAATGAGGGATGTGATAAGCGCAGTTTTGAAAGTACGACGTGCTTTTTCATATTGACTTGCTCCAATGAGTTGTGCCACCTGAACCGCAAAACTGGTTGCCATAGCACTACATAGACCACTTAAAAGCCAGCTGCTGGTTGATACAATTCCAATTGAAGCTGAAGCATCAGGACCGAGATGTCCAACCATCGCAGCATCAATATATTGCATTAAAATAGAAGAAACTTGTGATAAAATCGTTGGAATACTTAATTGAATAATAATATTGATTTTTTGTTTATTTGAAAGTACAGATTGATTTTTAATGATTTCAGTGAAATTTGTTGCCAAAAAAATTCCTCCCATCTTTAAGACATTGGAATCATTATACAATATTTTGTGGGTATGTTACAATAATGTCAAGGAGGTCAAATATGAAAAAAGAATTGGATATGATTCATATTTATGAAAACGGTCAATGTATTGGCTATGGTGGTAATCAGGACTGGTTTTTAGGTGATTGGGCCAAAAAGGCTGGGTGTGCCAGTGTTTTAGCAAGTCATCTTTATACATATTATTTATCTATCACACAAATGTCAAAGTCAGAATTTTTAGAAATTATGAATCAGATGTTTCAACGCTTTACTCCAGGAAGAATGGGTTATCCATTTTTATATAAATTTGCAAGAACATTTTGTCAGATGATGCAAGAAAAGCAGGTGTTCTTGAAACCTGTTTACATGAAACAGCCTAAAAGTTATTGGCAGGCTATGAAATTTATTGAACAGAGTATAGATGAAGGTAATCCAGTAAGCTTACTGATTTTATCTCATCAGGCCAAAGAACTTGAAGATGCTAATTGGCATTGGGTTTGTATCACAGGATATAAACATAGTTGTGATGGAGAATGGATTGTGTTTTCTGATTGTGGCATACGCCGTGAAATAGATGCTCATATTTTATTTGATATAAATGAAAAGAATGTCATAAAAATGGTCAGTATGAAAAAGAATCCTCAAAATTGAGGATCCATTTTTTTTATAAGTTTCAACATATCTGATGGAGGTTGACAAGTGAAGGTCAGTTTTTCTTTGGTAATAGGATGAATGCATTCTATTTGATAAGCGTGCAACGCTTGATGATTCAACAGGGCAGAAGAGTGACCATAAAGTTGATCTGATAAAATAGGATGTCCAATAGCAGACATATGAACTCTAATCTGGTGTTTTCTGCCACTATCTAAAACACATTCTATCAAAGAAAGATGATTCTTGCTGGAAAGGCAACGATAATGTGTACATGCCTTTTTACCATGAGGATGCACAATCATGCGTTGTTGATGGTGACGGTCTTTACCAATCGGTTTATCAATGGTATGCCATTGATGATCATGAAAAGTCCCCTCAACAATAGCCAAATAATGACGATGAATGTCTTTCATAGACAATTGATAATCTAATAAAGGCTGTACAAATGCACATTTCACAAAAATCATCAATCCACTTGTTTCATAATCTAAACGATGAATAAAACGAACGGGAAGATTATAACCCTGTTGATGATAATAGCCACTGACACGGTGCGCCAAAGAATTTGTATCATTTGGTTTAGCTGGAAAGACTTGAAGAAAAGGTGGTTTATTCACAATCAATAAAAACTCATCTTCATAAACAATATCTAAATCTTCATATACGGGTGGATACATCCCATCATCTTCTTGAAAAGCTTTGAATGTCAATTGATCACCTTTGACTAATACTGTTGAAGGTGAAACATAACGATTGTTGACAAGATATGATTTATTTTGTTTCATAAGATGAATTGTTTTTTTAGATAAATGAAACTGTTGAAATAAATCAATGATGGATATAGGTGAATCAATAAAGAGTGTTAAATAAGAGTGCCGAATCTGATATTTCATGAGACTTGATAAACTGTTATACGAATATCAATAGTCACATCAAATTCACCTAAAGTATCTAAAACATGACGACGTTCTTTTTTAATATGATAATAATGGGGTGTCATTTGTAAAAGATTGAGTGTATCTTCTTTTGTCTGTAAATGAATGGTCTGTTTATAATCATAACTTTCAACAACTGAAAAAGGTAAACGTATATGCTGATCAGATTTGATTTTAATTTCATCATAAATCAGTTCTTTGAATTCCACAAGATGATAGGGATTAGCTGTAACATGAATGATATAGCCATTTTTCTTTAGACAGCGTTCTATTTCCTGTGCATTAACAACCGTAAATAAAGCTGTTATAACATCCAAAGAATGATCATCAATAGGAATATTTTTAGAATTACCTACAATCCAATAAATATCTTTAGTATATTTTGTAGCCATTTGAATACCAATTTTAGAAATATCTAAACCATAAATTGTTGAATCGTCATTTAATAGTTCTTTGATACGATATGTATAATAGCCTTCACCACATCCTAAATCTAATAATTGACGTGGAGAAGATGTATATTTTGTTAGACAGTGCATAACTTCATTTAAAATACCATCATAATAACCTTTATTTAAATGATGTTGACGACATAGAAGACTTTCTTTATTATCACCAGGATTATTTGTGGCTTTATCTGGATTTAATAAGAGATTGATATATTTTTGTTTCGCAATATCATAACAATGACCATTTTGACAACGATAACTTTTACCATCGAGAATAAGTGGTTCATGACATTTGGGACAAGCAAGATGATGCATAAACTTCCTCCTTTTTTGTGCATTATATCATGTTTATATATATTTGAAAATACAAAGCATCCTAAGAATGTATGCGAATGAATAAAACATGTTTATTATTTTGAAAGGACTTATCAAAAAGAAAAGAGGCATGTTATAATGGGAAAAAGGGAGTGAAGGCTATGAATATCATTGATTTGTTAGACAATGAAACTTTATTTACAAAAAATGAATGAGAGATTGTCCATTACATCAAAGAAAATCCACAGGCTGTCATCAATATGACGATTAAAGAATTAGCACAGGTAACTTTTTCTTCGAATGCAAGTATTATTAGACTATGTAGAAAACTAGGCTATAAAGGCTTTCGTGATTTTAAAATAGACTTTATGCGTTATATGGAGTCTTTAAAATATGTCAGGCAGGATATTGATTTTTCATTTCCTTTTCAAAGTGATGAACCGACCTGGCAGATTATTAATAGCTTAGCGCATGTCTATAAGGAAAGTATTGACTTGATTAATAGTCAGTTAGATATAGATGAACTCGAAAAAATTGTGGATTTACTTGATTGTAGTCAAAGAGTCTTTATTTATGCGACTGGAGATTCCAAGATTACTGCTATGGGTTTTACCAATAAACTCATCAAAATAGGGAAATTCTTTTATATCGCAACAGAAAATAAAGAAGAAGTTTCTTTTTCTAAGGCTGCTACACCTCAAGATGTGGCCTTATTTATCACTTATTCTAAGCAGGATGTTTATCGTGAATCGCTTAGAATATTATTATATAATCATGTGCCTATCATCACAATTACCTCTAATCATGATGATATTCTATTTAAATACAGTCGTTATCATATATTGATTCCTCATAAAGAAAAAAATGAAAAAATAGCTACATTTTATTCGCAGATATCTTTTCAATATGTTTTGAGTATTCTTTATTCCTTGTTGTATAAAAAGCAGAAAAAGTCTATAGACAATAGACAATCATAAAAAGAGATTTCAAATAGGAAATCTCTTTTATTTTAAATTTTGAACTCCTTTTTCTAACATTTCCATTTGTAAAAGGGTTTGTTCATGTGTAATGATTTGCGGTTTTCCATTGACTATACAATCATAGATACCATCATAAACTCTCGCATAATCACCATCAACACTAGGAACTTTTTCTTCGTGATATTGACCTTGATCATCTACATATGTTAATACACCATAATGTGCAGGAGTATCCTTTCCAAAATCTTCATGATCAGGCATATAGAATAATTTCAGATGTTCTTCCTGACGATCTTTTGTTTGTTTGACAAACATTCCTTTTTTTCCATAAACAATAAAACTTGGTCTTTCTTTGATTCTAAAATAACTTGATTTGACAGAAACTTTTAAAGTCCCATAATAAAGATCTAAATCAAAATAATCATTCATTCTTCCTTCACCAAGCAATTGTCTGACATCATAATGAACATGATCAGGTCGACCAAAATAAGAAATCACCTGATCTAAAGTATGACATCCATGACCATATAAGTAAGAATGGGCCGGATCAAAGTGATCAACATTTTCTGGAACTTCAGGACGATAATAATCAAAATGCATTTCTAATTCTAATAAATCACCTAATTTTCCACTTTCAATGAATTTTTGAACAGTTAAAAAATCACTGTCATAACGTCTATTTTGATAAGCTGAACAATATAATCCTTTTTGATTCGCTAAATCAAAGATTTCTTTTGCCTGTTTTGAGTTTTCCATAAATGGTTTTTCTACTAAACAGTGTTTACCTGCTTCTAGTACCATTTTGGCATAATTGTAATGAAAATGATGTGTTGTACACACAACAATCATATCAATATCAGGATCTTGTAGTAATGCATTGACATCTTCACAATATTCTACACCATCAATAGCCTTCCATATATCATGACGAACATGAATATCAAAAATCTTTTTAATCATAAATTTGTTTTGTCTTTGTAAAACAAATGGAATATGGTAACGATTGGCACTTTTTCCGTTTCCAATATAACCTAATACTAATTTATTGTTGATCATTGTCAAAAATAACTCCTTCCTGTTGTCTACCTTTTTCCATAACTTGAGCAACCTGTAAACTTAATCCTATCATGGCTTGTGCTTTTTCAAAATCTTTTTCATTAATGATTCTGATAAATTCTTCAAATTCATAGTATAAACGATGCTGATCTTGAGGGAATTCATACTTTGTCTGATGTCCTTTATTATCAATGAATGTATATTCAGTCATCTGATTCATAGGTTTATCAATCACAATAACGCCCTGATCTCCCTGAAGAGTTGAAGTAATAGGCGCTTTACAGTCTTTAGCTCCAATAGAAATCGCTTTTAAATGAGGATACTCTAAAACCATAATACCGCTTGTATCAATACCTTTTTCAATATTAGCAAAGTAGTGCTGATTTTCAGGCTGTCCCATCAACCCTATAATAGCATGTAAATTATAAACATTTAAATCCATTAAAGCTCCACCAGCTTTATGATAATCAAAAGCAGGTAAAATACGACCTTCTTTAAAAGCGTCATAACGTGATGAATATTGACTGTAATTGAAGTTTAAGATTTTGATTTGTCCTAATTTGGATAAATGTGTTTTTAAAGACTGATAGGCTGGTAAATAATGGATATTCATAGCTTCTAAAATGATGATATGATGTTCATGACTTAAATCAATTAAATCTTGTAATTCATGCGCATTGGCACAAATTGGTTTTTCGATAATCACATGTTTTCCTTTTAATATCGCTTTTTTCGCAAAACCATAATGCAAATGATTAGGCAATGCTATATAGACTGTATCAATATCACTGTCTAATAATTGATCATAGTCATAAAAGATTTGATCTAAGTGATACTTTTGACATAATTCTTCAGCTTCTTGTTGAGTTTGTGTCGTTGCCAGTAAATATGTTTTTTCAATATCGAACTTTGAGTAAGTTGTCATTAAATCTTTGACAATCATTCCTGTTCCTAAAATTCCTAATTTCATGATTGTTCCTTCTTTCTTTTTAATTTTTGTAGACAATGGACGATGATTTGATGATCTTGATCATGTTCTAATCCTGAAACAATACAACATCCTATTCTTTGATTTTGGACCATTAATGGAAAACCACCACCACATATCGCAAACTGGGAATCTTGGAGATAATGATCATATTGATGCGTTTGTTCATTCTGAGCCCAGATATAATATGAGGAATGACCAAATGTTTCAACTGTTTTTTGTTTACGATTCAGCCATTCATCACCTGTTTTTCCATTCATCAGGTATTGAAAAACAATATCATGATGCAAAACAATACGGATACGAATGTTTTTGAGATGATCTTGTTTCACTTTTTCAACAAGCATCTGTCCTAAAATAT
The DNA here is from genome assembly GCF_002159255.1 of Massilimicrobiota sp. An80. Lineage (NCBI taxonomy): Bacteria > Bacillati > Bacillota > Erysipelotrichia > Erysipelotrichales > Erysipelotrichaceae > Massiliimicrobium > Massilimicrobiota sp. An80. The sequence continues at coordinate 28,283 of NZ_NFHI01000002.1, read as the reverse complement.
AGGCATCTTCATGATCGAAAGACTGAAAAGATAAGTCCTTTTCTAATTGTAATAAATCATCCATATTTTCACCTCAATGAAATTATCTCATAAAATCTAAAAAAGGGAAATTATTTATAGAATTTTGAAAATAAAGTTCATGATTTATATGGATAATGAAAAAAAGTTGAACTTTTTTATCAAAATGATGAAAATCAAAAAAGGGCTTTATTTTTTTAAGAAATCAAGTAGAATAATGTTAAGAGTGATGAAAGGAGAAGTTTATGGGATTATTTAAAAAGAAAAAAACGGTCATTGATTATGATGCCATGTTTAAAGAACAATATAAGTCTATTAATCAAATCACACAACAGGCTCATAATGAATTGGATTATGTGATTAAAGAATCTTTATATGAAGTGATTGTAGAAAAATATAATGAATTGATTGATTTTATTGATCAGGGTGCTCATTTTGATAAAGCACATTTTGAAGCACTACGAGACAATGCGAAAAAAGAATTACAATCAATTCATCAGATTAATCAAAGTGAATAAATGAATATTCAGATTATTGAAAAGGTTATAGATGTCTTTAATCGCTATGGAGATGGATTAAGGTTTCAGATTGAACGTTTTGAGGAAGTTTTAAATGATGAAGCACCAGATATGATGGATGAATGTTATTTGGTTGTTTTAGGAATGAAAATGGGTGTTTTTGAAGCTATTATATTTGATGAGGATTTTGAAATCTCTCGATATGTTCGCTATTTATGTGAATTTGCTTCATTAAGTGAAGAAGAAGCTTTATTTATGGTGAGTGTATTTTCTCAAGTGATTGATGAAATAGGTTATTATTTTGAAATACCTGATGTTGAAGAATTTTTAAAAACAGCTTATCAACAAAATAATGATTCACATCTCTATGTTCTGGCAAGAACTTATTTTTTAGGTTTTGGAATCAAACAGGATTATGAGAAAGCTTTTGAAATCTTTTCTTATTTATATCAGCGTGGATATCATGAATGTTGTTATTATATCGGTTATATGTATGAACATGGATATGGTGTTGAACAGGATATTGCACAGGCATTCAATTACTACAAACAAAATGTTGACAGCTTATCAGCTTTAAGGTTGGGGCTGTTTTATATGTATGGACGCTATGTGACTCAAGATGATCAAAAAGCAATCCAGTATTTATCACAAAGTCAACAAAAAGAAGCATATCTTTATAAAGGAATTTTATTAGAAAAACAGAGAGAATATTCTGAAGCTTTTCAATCTTATTTATTAGGAGCAAAGCATTTTCAAAAAGAATGTATGTATAAGGTTGGACTGTTATTGAAGTTAGGTATAGGTGTGGATTTGGATTTGAAAGAAGCCATGCATTATTTTATATATGGATATTATCTGCTGCAGGAAGATTGTGCCTATGAACTGGCTATGATTTACTTTGATGGTATTGTTGTGGATAAAAATCAAAAGAAAGCATTAGATTATTTACATCAGTCAGCACGATTAAATAGTTATGATGCTTGCTTATTGTTAAGCCAATTATATGAACTTGGACGTTATGTAGAAAAGAATCATCGCTTTGCTTTGTCTTATTATCAGCAGGCACAAATCATCAGGAAGGAAAAAGAAGGGGAATATGAAATTATATAAAAAAGGAAATGATCAGTCTTATACTTTAGGTGTTTTTCCAACGATTGAACTGTTAAAACATAGACCACAGGATGTCGTCAGAGTGGTTGTTCATTCATCCATTCATCAAAATAGGGGATATCCTATGATTCAAGAATTATGCCAACAATATCATATTCCAATTGATGAACATGATCGTACGATTGAAAAATTAAGTCCTAAAAATAATTGTTATGCGATTGGCGTTTTTAAAATCTATACATCCCCCTTACAACAGGCTCATCATGTTGTTTTGGAACATCCCATGGATATGGGAAATATGGGAACAATTATGCGTACAATGTTAGGATTTGGATATAAAAACTTAGCTATTATTAAACCAGCTGTTGATATTTTTGATCCTAAAGTCATTAGAGCATCAATGGGAGCCATCTTTCATTTGAATGTTGCTTACTATGACTCATTTGAAGAATATTATCATGCATTTTCTAATCATGAGTTCTATCCTTTTATGTTGAAAGGGGCTAAAAATATTCATCAGGTTCATTCTCATCAATATCATAGTTTGGTTTTTGGTAATGAAAGTCATGGTTTGGATGATACATATTTAAATTATGGTCAAAGTGTTTTTATTCCTCATCATGAGGAAATTGATTCATTAAATTTGTCAATGGCATTAGGAATAGCATTATTTCATTTTTCAAAAGCAGAATTTGAAGGAAAAGAGGTATTAAGAGAAGATGTATGATTTTGATAAAGTGATTGAAAGAAAAGGAACAAACAGTGTGAAATATGATGGTGAAAAAATGCAAGATTCACATATGATTCCAATGTGGGTAGCAGATATGGACTTTGAAACTCTTCCAGAAGTCAAAGAAGCTTTGGTTAAGCGTGCCAGTCATGGCGTTTTTGGATATGCTACACCAACTGAAAGTTATTATCAGTCTGTCATTAACTGGATGAAGACACGCCATCATTTTGATATTCAAAAAGAATGGATTGTCACAACTTCAGGTGTTGTAGGTGCTTTAAAATTAGCGGTAAGAGCCTATACACAAAAAGGTGATGCCATTATGGTAATGAAACCTGTTTATTATCCTTTTGATGCATCTATCCATTTAAATGAAAGAATGGTTGTAGAATGCCCACTTGTATTTCAGGATGATCATTATGAATGTGATTTTGAAGTGTTTGAAAAACAGATCGTTGATCATGATGTCAAGATGTTTATCTTATGTAATCCACATAATCCCATTGGTAAAGTTTGGACACGTGATGAATTGTATCAGATAGGTAAAATTTGTCAGAAACATCATGTTTATGTGATTAGTGATGAAATTCATATGGACTTTATTTATGAGGGAAATGAACATGTTCCTTTCTATAATGTAGATCCATCATTTGGTGAATTCAGCATTATCTGTACAGCGCCATCTAAAACATTTAACTTGGCGGCTTTACAGACATCTAATATTATTATTAAAAATGAAGATCTACGAGAAAAATTTCAAAAAGAAAAAAATGCTTCAGGTATGAGTGATCCTAATATTTTTGGATTAGAAGCCTGTGAAGCAGCTTATACATATGGAGCTCAGTGGGTTGATGAATTGGTAGATTATTTATCTGGAAATATAGCTTATATGAAAGAATTCTTTGCTGAAAGACTACCAGAAATTAAGGTGATTGATCCACAGGGATTGTATCTGGTCTGGGTAGATATGCGAAGCTTAGGTATGAATAAAGATGAATTAGAAACATTTATGTTGGAAAAAGCACATTTATGGCTGGATGAAGGTTATATTTTTGGAACAGGTGGAGAAGGATTTGAAAGATTTAATGTCGCTTGTCCACGTTCAACATTAAAACAAGCTTTAGAACAATTAGAAAAAGCAATAAAAGAATGATAAAAAAGAGAATATTTATGGAAATTTTCATAAAATCAGTGTATGATATATGTGTAAAAAAAATGTAAAGGAGATTTGAATTATGGGATTAGTTTCAGCTAAAGAAATGCTTGATAAAGCAAAAGCAGGTCACTATGCTGTTGGTCAATTTAATATCAACAACTTAGAATGGACTAAATCAATTTTATTAACTGCGGAAGAATTAAAAGCACCAGTTATTTTAGGAGTTTCTGAAGGAGCTGCTAAATACATGACTGGATATAAAACAGTTTCTGCAATGGTGAAAGCAATGGTTGAATCTTTAAATATTACTGTACCAGTTGCTTTACACTTAGATCATGGTAGTTATGAAGGAGCTAAAGCTGCATTAGAAGCTGGTTTCTCTTCAATTATGTTTGATGGTTCTCATTATGGAATCGAAGAAAACATTGAAAAAACAAAAGAAATCGTAGCTTTATGTCATTCAAAAGGTGTATCAGTTGAAGCAGAAGTTGGTTCAATTGGTGGAGAAGAAGACGGAGTTATCGGTAAAGGTGAAGTTGCAGACCCTAAAGAATGTAAAATGATTGCTGATTTAGGTGTAGATTTCTTAGCAGCAGGTATTGGAAACATTCATGGTAAATATCCTGCTAACTGGGAAGGTTTAGATTTTGATGCATTAGATGCTATTCAACAAGAAACAGGAACTTTACCATTAGTATTACATGGTGGTACAGGAATTCCTGCTGATATGATTAAAAAAGCTATCACATTAGGAGTTTCTAAAATCAACGTTAATACTGAATGTCAATTATATTTCCAAGAAGCTACTCGTAAATATATTGAAGCTGGTAAAGATTTAGAAGGTAAAGGATTCGATCCTCGTAAATTATTAGCTCCAGGTGCTGAAGCTATTAAAACTTGTGTTAAAGAAAAAATGGAATTATTCGGATGCATTGGTAAAGCTTAATTTCATGTGAAGCAAAGTCAACTCATTGAGTTGGCTTTTTTGTATAAAACTATATATTTATTGATCTTTGATTATATGTAAAAGTGATTATTTTTTTGAATATTTCATAGAAAAAATAACAAAAAAAGACATCAACTTTGTCAAATGTGTAAGCGCTTTTTTGAATTGTGTTATTATATTCTAAAATTCTTGTCAAATTTAAAGAAAACTATTAAAATAAAAATGAAAACACAGATTATATAGGGAGCGGGGTTATATGTCAATGAACGATTATGTTAATATAACAATGTTTCGTAAATTTTCGTTTTCATATCATAATTGTACAATTGATAGTGACACGATGAAATCTGAAAAACTTGTGAAATTATTTGCTTATCTCCTATCTCATTATCAGCGAACAGTGCCTTCTAATGAACTGATTGAAATGTTATGGTATTTAGATGATGTTGATAATCCTATAGGAGCATTAAAAAATTTAATATATAGATTAAGAGCCTTATTAAAAAAAGAGTTTGGATTTACAGATTTTATTATCACTGGAAAAGGATCGTATGCGATTAATCCGGCGTATCATTTAAGAATAGATACAGTTGAATTTGAAAAGTATGAAAAATATTTAAGAGATTCTTCAAAACCAGAATATTTTGAAAAGTTTCTTAATGAATATACAGGGAAGTATTTGGTAGAAATTAAAGAAGATCATAATACTTTATCTAAACGTGTTTATTATCATTCACTTTATATGGATAAGGTTGTTGAGTATGCAAAGCTGTTGGAAGATAAACAGGATTATGAGAAGATGGAAATAATAGCTAAGCGTGCTATTGAGATTGATAATTTAGAAGAGTCTATTTATGAAATCTGGATTCGTTCTTTATATTTTCAACAGCAGTATAAAAAAGCAAAAGAGATATATAAAGCAACAACTGATTTATTGTATCAGACTTTAGGTGTTAAGCCATCTGAGTCAATGCTGAAATTATATGAGATGATTAAAAAAGAAAGTCATGATGAAGATTTAGATATTATGGAAATTCAACAGGAGCTTTCACGTGATGAAGCTTATGGGGCTTTTCTTTGTGAGTATGGAACATTTAGAGAAATATATACTATGCAATCAAGAATGATGGGAAGATTGGGTATATGTTCTCAGTTATGTTTAATCACAATTCTTGATCATTCACAGATTGAGGATCAACATTCCCAAAAAGCTATTGAAAGAATGATGACAAAAGTACAGGATGCTTTACTCAGAGGACTTCGTATTGGTGATGTTGTATGCAGGTTAAATGTGAATCAGTTTGTTGTTCTTTTGCCTGCATGCCATAATGACGATGCCAAAAGTGTTATGAATAGAGTTTTACGTAAAATAAAATATTCATTGAATCATACAACATTAACGATTGATTTCATGGTTGGAGAAATCATGCCAAAGCAATAAAGCATGACAAATAAATGAAACAACATATATTGACATACCCATTTTAGACTTACTGCAACAGTGAGTCTTTTTCTTTTTATGATGATTATAGAATGGTCTTTTTAGGTATAATAAACATATGATACATTACAGGGGGTTGAATATTTTGTTAGTGAATTTTGTTTATGATGATGAAGAATTATTAGAACCATATGAGTGGCAGGACGATGATTCTTATGAAGAAATAGAAAATGCACCTCTTTATCATGTTTCAACAAAACAGTTACATGATTTTTTATATGCGAAATTTTATCAATTCAGAGGAACAGATGGTATTTTTATTGTTGGTGATGGTCATTATTGCTTTGTTGTGGATATTAAAAATCATACAATTGTACGTAGAGGAACTTTTTCTTGGCAACAAAGACAACAGATTAATGACATATTAAAACAAGAACCGATGACTTTTTTTCAATATCAGATCAAAGATGAAGCTTATGATAAAGAATTTGGTTTAACAAGAAATGAGCGTTTAAAGAAAATGTGTCTAGAAGAAGTTATTGATGAGATTTTTGTGGTCCGTTATGATGTCTTCTTGGAAATATGCCAACAATTTCATATTGAGGGAGAAAATCCCAGTGAAAAATATTTGGCTTTAAAACATAAGATTGAAAAAGGATATACATCCTTGCATGAATTATTGTATAAAGAATTGGTTCAAAAAGGTTAAAAAGCAAACTTCATATCCATAAGAAGTTTGCTTTCTGTTTTATTTCTTTTTAATTGTAATTCCAATTTTTCTTTCCACTTTGGCTAGTTTCTTTCTTGCGATGATGCGTGCTTTCTTGGCACCTTCTTCTAAAATGTCATCTAAATAAGAACCACTCATAATTTCATGATAACGATTTTGTATCTTCTCAAGTTCTTCTCCTAAAACTTCAGCTAAATCATTTTTAAATTCTCCATATCCTTTACCATCATATTGTTTTTCAAGATCTTCAATAGGACGATTTGCTAATATTGAATAAATTTCCAACAAATTAGAAATACCTGGTTTATTTTCGGGATCATAATGAATATGACCATCGCTATCCGTCACGGCAGATTTGATTTTCTTTTTAGAAATATTGATATCGTCTAAGATATAAATGGTTCCTTTTCCTAGTTCATCGGATTTGGACATCTTCTTTGTAGGATTTTGTAAATCCATGATACGTCCACCTACTTTAGTCACTAATGGTTCTGGAATTTTGAAAGTTTCGCTATAACGTGAATTAAATCTTTCGGCAATATCACGACATAATTCTACGTGTTGTTTCTGATCTTCACCAACCGGTACAAAATCAGGATCATACATTAAAATATCCGCATTCATTAATGAAGGATAATTAAATATACCAGCACCAATGACTTCGTTTTTGGCTTTCTTATCTTTGTATTGTGTCATACGTGAAAGTTCTCCCATAGACACCATACATCCTAAATACCAACCAAGTTGAGCATGTTCTAAAACATCAGACTGTAAAAATAAAGTCACTTTTTCAGGATCTAATCCAGCAGCAATATACAATGCAATTAAATCTTTTGTATTTTTACGTAAATCTGCAGGCTTTTGATAAATAGTCATAGAATGAAGATTAGCAATAAAAATAAACATTTCATATTCATCCTGATAAGAAACAAAAGGTTTGATAGCTCCAATATAATTACCTAAAGTCACACGACCAGTTGGTTTAATTCCACTTAACATTCTTTTCATCATAACGACCTCCTTTAAAATAAAAAACGTCCTTAAAAAAGGACGTATAAATACGCGGTACCACCTTTATTCATATCATCGATATGCACTCTTGTCTTAACGCGACTCACGAAAAATGACTCATGCCATTTTTAGCTCCAGAATCCCAATTCATTATCGTTCATGGCTTGTTTGCATCACCCACAAGCTTTCTTAACATGAATAGATAACTACTCCATTCTTTCATTGCTGTAAAGTCATTATAGAACGACAAAGATGTAAAATCAATAGAATCATAAAAAATAATTTCATAATTGTTGAAAATGATGTATAATGAGTAAACAAGAGGAGATGATGTAATGATTAGAATTTATACAGCACCAAGTTGTGCTTCATGTAGAAAAGTCAAAGCATGGCTGAAAGAACATCAGATTCCTTATGTTGAAAAAAATATTTTTTCTACATTATTACGTGAAACTGAGTTAAAAGAACTTTTAGAAAGAAGTGAAAATGGAACAGATGACATTATTTCTAAAAGATCAAAGATTATTAAAGAAAATAAAATAGATTTAGATGATATGTCTATTAATGAATTAATTCATTTTATTCAAGAAAATCCATCTATTTTAAAAAGACCTATTATTATTGATGAAAGACGTTTTCAGGTCGGTTATAATGCTGAAGAAATTCGTGCTTTTATTCCTCGTGAACTGCGTCGTTTACAAGAATGTAATAATAGTGACTTCTGTCCACAATTTACTGATATTAAGGAACAATATTATCAGGACCATAAATGTGATGATGGTTGTGAATAAAAGATAATGAGTCGTTTCTATACTGAGATAGAGGCGATTTTTATTTTGTGAGAGAATGTTTTATAGTTGTCAAGAAAGTGATATAATATCATGGAGAAATGAGAAACAATGGAGGAAAAAATGATGATAAAAGGGGAACTTGAGAAAAAATGAAAAAAATGATCATAATTTCTTCTGTTATTGTAGTGCTGCTTTTGACTATGAGTATTTTTTTGCGTATTTATTTAAATCATATTGTCAGAAATAATATGATTGACCAAGTTGATAATACTGTTGATAAATACATTCATATAATACAAAAACAAATAGATAATGATTTTCAATTTTTAGATTCTTTTGCTAGTGTTTTACAGCTGGAAAATATAACAAACAATCAAGAATTTCCACAGGTTTTAGAAGAAACTAATGAACAAAATGATTTTATAACGATGATGTATTTTGATTTGGATGAAAGGGGAGTTGTTGCCAATTTAAATCAAGAGATATTGGTCAATAAGCCTCTAACAGATTTTCAAGAAGAAATTCAAAGTGTTGTTTATGATGCTTTGGCTGATCAACGTACTGTATCTGATATTTTTCAAAGTCAATTAACTCATGAAATGATTTATGCTTATGGAATCCCAGTTTATCAAAACAAACAGATTGTGGGAGCTTTAATCGCTACACAAACAGTAGAATTGCTGATGGATGCTGGGCAAGGAAGTGGTATTTTAGGTGGGGATACATATGCTTATCTTGTTGATGAATCTGGTCAAGTTTTAGTCAACTCTCAATATGATATTTTTCATCAGACTTCAATATTTCAACAACCTTTTTTGCAAAAACAAGATTATCAGTAAATGAAAGAACATTTAAAAGATCATCAAGATATAACATTTTCATTTGAATATGAAAATGCACAATATCATGCTCTATTAAAACCTATTGGATTAAAAGATTGGAACCTTTTATGTGTTAATATGTTGGAAAATTCTCACTTGTTTGCTGATAGGAATATGAGAATGGTAGGTTTGATATTTTTAAGTATCATATTGTTAGTTGTAGGATTGTTGATTTATGGTTATCGTATTATTTTAAAAAACAATCGTGAGTTACAGAAAGTCGCTTATTTTGATCATTTAACAGGAGCATATAATTTTTCTTATTTCATGACTTTGGGTGAACGATACTTTATGGATAATAAGTGTTGTAGTGTGGCTGTTTTAAATATTCATCAATTTAAGTTTTTTAATGAAATTTTTGGTCATGATTTGGGAGATCAGTTGTTATGTCATGAAAAGAAAGTGATTGAAAACAATCTACATGATGGAGAATTTTTTTGCCGAGATACAGCAGATCAATTTTATGTTTTTCTATGTGAAACAGAGGAATCCGTTTTATTGACACGCCTTAATCAAATGATGGAAGAGATTATTGAATATATGGATTTATTACACACAAATTATCATTTGAAGATTCATTGTGGTGTGGCGATATCAAGTGAAGAACTGATTGTGGATAATTGTTTTGAAGATTTAATGGTCAGAGTTATGTTTGCTTTAGCAAAATCAAAGGAAACGCTACTTTCTAATATTTGGTTTTATGATATTGAATTACATAAACAGGAAATAATGGATAATCATATTGAAAGTCATATGGAACAGGCTTTAAAAGATGGAGAATTTCAATTATATTTGCAGCCAAAAGTTGATATGGAAACTGGTCAATTACAAAGTAGTGAAGCTTTAGTCCGTTGGATCACACAAGATAACCAGCAATTGTATCCTAATCAATTTATTCCTATTTTTGAAAAAAGTGGCTTTTGTATGAAATTAGATATGTATATGTTTGAACAGGCGTGTCTACAAATTAGAAAATGGATGGATCAAGGTATAGAGCCTATCGGTATTTCTGTCAATCAATCTAAATTATTGTTCTATGAATCTGATTATGTCGAACGATTAAATGCGATTGTTCAAAAGTATCAAGTACCAGCTCATTTGCTGACTTTAGAAATATTAGAAGATTTGGTCATTAATAATGTAGATGCAGTCAATGAAAAGATAGAACAGCTACATCAAATAGGATTTAAAGTTTCAATGGATGATTTTGGAAGTGGTTATTCATCTTTAAATATTTTAGGAAAGATCGATATTGATGAATTAAAGATAGACAGAATATTTTTACAAGAAATATTAGATGGAAAAAATAAGAAAGCTCAAATTATTTTGGAAGAAATTATTAAATTGACAAAAATTTTATCTATTTCTACAGTTGTTGAAGGAATAGAAACAAAAGAATATCATGATTTTGTAAAGTCACTTGGTTGTCATTATGGACAGGGTTATTATTATGATAAACCTATAAGTCAACAAGAATTTGAAATACGATATATGAAAGAAAGGAGATAAACATGTGGGGGATTATTGCAACTTGGCGTATGGCTAAGGAAGGGATTGAAAAAGCTGAAAAAATATTAGATAGTCAAGGTGATGCTGGTGATGCTATTGAAATAGCTATTAAAGAAGTGGAAGATTTTCCTTATTATAAGTCAGTGGGATATGGTGGATTACCTAATGAAGCCATGGAAGTAGAATTAGATGCAGCATACATGAATGGAGATACTTTAAGTGTTGGAGCAGTGGCTTCTCTTCAAGATTTTGCAAATCCTATATCAATTGCCAGACGTTTATCGCATGAAACAGTCAATTGCATGCTGGTTGGTCAAGGGGCTGAAAGTTTTGCCAGTCAGGAAGGTTTTGAAAGAAAGAATATGCTTACGGATCGTGCTAAGATTCATTATAAAAATCGCATCAAAGAAGAGCAATCAAAACTCCAGCCATATGCTGGTCATGATACAGTTGGGATGGTGTGTTTAGATGATTCAGGTAAGATGACAGCAGCGACATCAACGAGTGGATTGTTTATGAAGAAAAAAGGGCGAGTTGGCGATTCACCTATTATAGGTTCAGGTTTTTATGTGGATTCACAAATTGGAGGAGCTTCAGCGACAGGCTTAGGTGAAGATTTAATGAAGGGATGTATTTCTTATGAAATCGTCAGACTCATGGCACAGGGAATGCATCCGCAAAAAGCTTGTGAAAAAGCTGTTTTTGAACTTGAACAAAAGTTAATCAAAAGACGAGGGCATGCAGGGGATTTATCTGTTGTGGCTATGAATAAAGATGGCGAATTTGGTGTAGCAAGTAATATTGAAGCATTTTCTTTTGTCGTTTGTTTACCACATTTAAAACCAACTGTTTATCTGGTACAAAGAGAAGGAAATCATTGTACCTATCAACCCGCCAGTCAACAATGGCTTGATGAATATATGCAAACACGCATGGCCCCATTGAAAGAAAAGTAGAGGAGATTGTATGAAACCAATAGTAGAAATTTGTTGTGGGAGTTATAGTGATGCTTTAGCGGCATGGAAAGCTGGAGCAACACGCATTGAATTGAATAGTGCTTTATCATTAGGTGGTCTGACACCTACATTGGCTACATTGAAAATGACAAAGCAAAATACAGGTTTAAAAGTCATAACAATGATTCGCCCTAGGGGTGCTGGTTTTTGTTATGATGAAGAAGAATATGAAGTGATGAAACAGGATGCAAAGATCATGTTAGAAAATGGAGCAGATGGCTTGGCATTTGGATTTTTAGATGCATCAGGACATATTGATGAAAAACGTACTCAAGAATTTGTTGAGCTCATCCATGCCTATCATAAGGAAGCTGTTTTTCATCGTGCTTTTGACTGTGTGGATGATCCTTTTCAGGCTATTGAAATATTGATTCAATTAGGTGTTGATCGTCTTTTAACAAGTGGTTTAAAAGCAAAAGCGATAGATGCTCTTGAACTTTTAGAAAAGCTTCAACAGCGTTATGGACAAGATATAGAAATCTTAGTTGGTAGTGGTGTGAATGCTTCAAATGTTTTAGAAATCTTACAGAAAACAAAAGTGCAACAGGTACATAGTTCCTGTAAAGATTGGGTTGAAGATGCTTCAACGATAGCAAAAGATGTTTCTTTTGCTTATGCGCCTGCTCCACATGAAAAAGATTATGAAATCGTCAGTCAAAAATTAGTTGAAAACATACTTCAGCAATTATAAAAACAGTCACTTATGACTGTTTTTATATGCTTCAAAAGCACGTGCAACTTTACTTGGACAATTGTGTTGATAGTGTAAATGATAAGGCTCAATGATTTTTAAAAATTGTGAGAATCCTTGGGTTTCATCATTGACTTCAAATTCTAGTTCATAATCATGTTGATCTAAATAAGTATTTTCATCTAAAGATAAAACACCTTCAGGTAATTGAATATCATAACGATGGGTTGTTAATGAAAAGGGATGTTGTAATTCATTGATCTTAATGCCATCATTTTCTAAAATATCCGTAATTTCATTTTTTAAACGATATTGCAAAAATAAATTTTTTTCTGTTTCTGTTAAAGACAGATTGGTTTCTAAACGATGATTTTGATAAGGTCTTTTTAAAGTGAGTTCGTACTGATTGTTTTTAGTACGAATACGTAACATATATTTTTTTTGAGATAAAATAGGGTGAGTGAAATAATCGTTGATTTGGATATAATCTTTTGTTATTTTATTTTGATAATCATGAAGAATTTGATGGAAGATATCTTGAGTTAAAAGAATTTTATATTCTATTTCTAATTGTTGCATTGAAATCACCTCACCTTATTTTATCTTGTATTGCATTCTATTGCAATTTTTATATAATATAAATCATAGGTGGTGAAGTTATGAAAACATATGCAATTGTATGTAAACAAGATCAGGAATCTATCACACTCAGTGAAAAATTAAAAGAACAGTTAAATACGTTTTTAACATATAATGAAAAAGAACCAGATATCGTGATTAGCGTAGGTGGCGATGGAACAATGCTTTATAGTGTGCATAAATATATAGATGCGATTGATCGTGTTGCTTTCATTGGAATTCATACAGGAACGCTGGGATTTTTAACTGATTATCAGCGTGATGAATATCTACAGCTTGTTTTGGATATTCAAAATGGACAGCATCGTATTTATGAACGTCATTTGTTGGAAGTGTCTTGCTTAGAAGGAACATATTTTGCTTTAAATGAAGTGAGAATTGAAAATAATCGTCGTTCTCAGGTTATGGATGTTTATATTAATGATGAATATTTTGAAACTTTTAGGGGAAATGGTCTATGTGTATCAACCCCAGTAGGATCAACAGCCTATAATAAATCTTTAGGAGGCGCTGTTATTAATACTTGTACAGGATTGATGCAGTTAAGTGAAATTGCAGGTATTCACCATAATGCTTATCGCTCACTAGGCTCTTCTTTGATTCTTGATCAATCGCATACAATTCGTTTTCAGTCACAAAGTTATCAGGGGGCTATTCTTGGCGTTGATCATCTGGTTATTGATTTAAAAGATAAGGATTGTATCTGTGTCAAAATGTCTTCCAAAAAAGCACGTTTTTTACAATATAGAAATGTGTCTTTTACACAGCGTTTAAAAAGGGCATATCTGAATTCATGAAACAATATTGGATTATAGATGAACCTTGTGTTATTGGTGAGTTTCTTTTACGTCATGGAATCAGTCAAAAAGCAATCAAAGCTATTAAAATGAAGGGAGAAATTCTGGTAGATGGAAAACATCAGACAGTTCGATATCTATTGCAGGTTGGGGAAACCTTAACCATTATTTATCCACCAGAAGACAATCATATGGTACCAGTTGAAATACCATTAAAGATTGTCTATGAAGATGATTATTTATTGGTTGTTGATAAGCCTAAGGGATTGCCTTCGATTCCAACTCGTCAGCATCCCTATTATACTTTAGCGAATGCTTTAACTTTTTATTATCAGCAAATTCATTTGAATTCAACTATTCATCTTGTTAATCGTTTAGATAAAGATACCAGCGGATTAATGATTGTTGCAAAATATCGTTATATTCATGATAAAATCATGAAAGATCTCCAGCATATTGATAGACGTTATCGTGCTCATGTTAAAGGGATAGTCAAAGCGGGTGGAACCATTCGTTTGCCTATTTATAAAGAAGAATTCCAAATGAAACGTATAATTGATAAACGTGGGAAAGAATCTTGTACGCACTATACTGTCAAAGCTATAAAACATGATAGAACCCTATTAGAAATGAAACTTGAAACAGGAAGAACACATCAGATTAGAGTTCATATGGCTGCTATTAATCATCCTTTGATTGGTGATAGTCTATATGGTGATGGTCAGGGCAATTTTGATTTAGATAGTTATATGGTTGGATTTGTACATCCAGTTACAAAACAAAAGATTGTTATAACAAAAAAACAGGTCTGTTATTGAATCACAGATCTGTTTTTCATAATATTATTTTGAGTGTTGATATCAATAAATAATGCAACTGCAATCATGTAAGATAAAAGTGAAGACCCACCATAAGAAATAAATGGCAATGTAATACCTGTAATAGGTAATAGACCTAAAATCATACCCATATTCCATATCTGCTGAAACAACAGCATGCCAATAATACCGATGGTCATGAACTTATCTTGCTGATTGGTAGAATCAAGACCAATCTTTAAAATGATGATATCAAAAGCAACAATAGCCCCAACGGTAATCAAACCACCAACAAAACCATAATTTGTTAAAATAACAGCAAAGATAAAATCAGTCTGCGCTTCTGGAAAGACTTTAATGACAGATTGGAAACCATGTCCAAGCCATCCGGCACTTCCATAAGAAAGTAAAGAATTAAACAATTGATATCCTTCTTTGTTGTATGTGCCTTCAGGATCAAGCCATCCATAAAAACGATCAACTTGATGGGAACTTAAAAACTTTTCAAAAATCTCAGGTTGATAAACAAAGAGATAGGCTCCTATCAACAATATAATACCAATCAAACCAAAACCAAAAATGAACCATTGCTTTCTAAGACCACTGGAAAAAATAACAAAAGCAGCACCAACTAATAAAATCAAAACAACACCCGTATCATTTTGAAGTAAAACAAGTAAAGCAGGGGGAATGACGACTTTCATACATTTCCAGATATATTTGATTTCTGTTTCTGTCGTATGAATGAGATAATAATCATTATGCTCTTTTGTGATTCTCGCTAAGGCGATAACGATGGCAATTTTCATAAATTCTGATGGTTGTATACTTAAAAAAGGAAAGTTAAACCATGAGGTTGCCCCCCCAGCCGTATTGACCAGAGGAATAATATGATGACCAGACCATAATCTTGTATAAATGAAATGCTCGATAGCCAAAATAATTAAGAGAACCATCAATATCCAATAGATAATCCAGATTTTATCATAAATCTGATCTTTCCCTATTTTATATATAATAAAAACCATAACTGCAGAAATTATATAAAAAGCGCCTTGTTTTAACCATAATGTTTCAGGATTTCCAACTTTATTAGAAATCATAGGCGTAGCACTTAAAATAGCAAAACAGCTAATCAATGCCAGAATACAAATGATACAAATCAATGGTTGTTCACGACAGAGTTTTTTGATTTGTTCCATGACATTGCTCCTTTCTTTTTTTATCTTCTTATAGTATACTATAAAAAAGAAATACTTCAATTAAAAAAGGATGTGAAAATATGGATGTTGAATATATTTTTGTTGTGATTGCGATTATTTTGGCTTTGATTTTACTTTATTTTGGATTTATTCATTTTATTAAGAATAAACGTTTAGATCAGGAAATGAAATCAACATTACCGATTGAAGAATTATTGCAAGCCCTTGGTGGGAAAAACAATATTAAAGAAGTACGTAGCAGTGCTTCTAAAGTTACAGTTGTATTGGATAATCAACAGCTTGTCGATATTGAAAAAATCAGATCTTTAGGAGCAAGTGGAATTGTTGAAGGAAAAGACAGTTTATCAATGATTTTTGGGAGACAGTCAGAAAATATAGAAGCTGATATGAAGAGATATATAGGATAACCTGTATATCTTTTTTTTGTAAAGATTTTGTAAAAAAATCAATTTTTGAAGCATATAAATAGCATTAAAAAAAAGAATCTGTTATATTGTAGTTGTCAAGTTCCAGCGACTCATTTTATGGCAGAAAATTGCGAAAAAAAACAAGTTATTTTATTGTTTCAATAGTATATTAGTGCTATAATGAATGAGAAATAAACAAACAGGGGGTTTAGAAAATGACATTTAAAGAAAAATGGAATGATGCTTGGGATGGTTTCCAAGCAGGGAAATGGAACAAGGAAGTGAATTTAAGAGATTTCATTCAATTAAACTACACACCATATGATGGTGATGATTCTTTCTTGGCTGGTCCTACTCAAAACACAAAAGATTTATGGGCACAAGTTATGGATTTAACTAAGCAAGAAAGAGAAGCTGGTGGAGTTTTAGATATGGATACAAAAGTTGTATCAACATTAACTTCACATGATGCTGGTTATTTAGACAGATCTAAAGAAAAAATTGTTGGTGTTCAAACTGATAAACCTTTCAAAAGATCTTTACAACCATTTGGTGGTATCCGTATTGCTGAACAAGCTTGTGAAACAAATGGATATAAAGTAGATCCAGAAGTTTCTTATATTTTCAGAGAATACAGAAAAACACATAACCAAGGTGTATTTGATGTTTATACTCCAGAAATTAGAGCTTGTCGTTCTTCACATATTATCACTGGTTTACCAGATGGATATGGACGTGGACGTATTATTGGTGACTACCGTAGAGTTGCACTTTATGGTGTAGATAAATTAATTGAAGATAAGAAAAATCAATTTGCGACAACTGAAAAGAGAATGACTTCTAAAGTTATTCAATTACGTGAAGAATTAAGTGAACAAATTAGAGCTTTAAGTGAATTAAAAGAAATGGCTGCAAAATATGGTTTTGATATTTCTAAACCAGCAACTAACTGCCAAGAAGCTATTCAATGGTTATATTTTGGATATTTAGGTGCAGTTAAAGAACAAAATGGTGCAGCAATGTCTTTAGGACGTACTTCTACATTCATTGATATCTATGTAGAAAGAGATTTAAAGAAAGGATTATTCACTGAAGAAGAAGTCCAAGAATTTATTGATCATTTCATTATGAAATTAAGAATTGTTAAATTCGCAAGAACTCCAGAATATAACTCAATTTTCGCAGGAGATCCAACTTGGGTAACTGAATCAATCGGTGGTGTTGGTGTTGACGGACGTCATATGGTTACTAAGACTTCATTTAGATATTTACATACATTATCTAACTTAGGAACAGCTCCTGAACCAAATATGACAGTTTTATGGTCAACTCGTTTACCAGAAAACTTCAAAGCATTCTGTGCAAAAACTTCAATTGAAACTTCATCAATTCAATATGAAAACGATGACTTAATGAGAGTAACTCATGGTGACGACTATGCAATTGCATGTTGTGTATCTTCAATGAGAGTTGGAAAAGAAATGCAATTCTTTGGTGCACGTGCTAACTTAGCTAAATGTTTATTATACGCTATCAACGGTGGTGTAGATGAAAAAACTAAGAAACAAGTTGGACCAAAATATAGACCAGTTGAAGGTGATTACTTAGATTACGAAGATGTTAAAGCTAAATTTGTAGATATGATGTCTTGGTTAGCTGGTGTATATGTTAACGCATTAAATATCATTCATTATATGCATGATAAATATGCTTATGAAAGAATTCAAATGGCATTACATGATAGAGAAGTTAAACGTTATTTCGCAACAGGTATTGCTGGATTATCAGTCGTTGCTGACTCTTTATCAGCTATTAAATATGCTAAAGTTAAATGTATTAGAGATGAAGATGGCGTTGTTGTTGATTACGAAGTAGAAGGAGATTTCCCTAAATATGGTAACGATGATGACAGAGTTGATGAAATTGCAACTTGGTTAGTTGAAACTTTCATGGCAATGGTACGTTCTCATCATACTTATAGAAATTCTTATCCTACAACTTCAATCTTAACAATTACTTCTAACGTTGTATATGGTAAAGCTACAGGTAATACTCCTGATGGTAGAAAAGCTGGTCAGCCATTTGCTCCAGGTGCTAACCCAATGCATGGTAGAGATTCTCATGGTGCTATTTCTTCATTATCATCAGTTGCTAAATTACCATTCAAAGATGCACAAGATGGTATTTCAAATACATTTACTGTCATCCCTGGTGCTTTAGGAAAAGATGATCAAGTTTTCGCTGGTGACTTAGATATCGAATCAATTAAAAACGGAAATCTTGATTAATAGAAAGAAGTGAAAACATGGCTACTCAAAAAGAAATTGATGAACTAGTCAAAATGTTAGATGGTCGCATGAGCTCTGGTTCAGGACATGTTAATGTTAAAGTGAATGAAGATGCTCATATTGAAATGGAAGAAGTCACTGTTGTGTCAAAGATGGATTGTGATAGTGGTGATACTGCTTGTAAGATTCCAAATTTACCAATGGATGACGATGATGAATTTTAAAGGAGGAGAAAATCATGGCTGCAAGTGAACAACAAGTTGAAAATTTAGTTGGAATGTTAGATGCTTATGCTTCAAAAGGAGGACATCATTTAAATGTTAATGTTTTAAACAGAGATACATTACTTGATGCTCAAAAACATCCTGAAAAATATCCACAATTAACTATTCGTGTTTCTGGATATGCTGTTAACTTTGTTAAATTAACAAAAGAACAACAAGATGATGTTATTTCTCGTACATTCCACGAAGCAATGTAATGAGGATGAAAAAGGTGCTGAGTTAAGCACCTTTTTTGATGTTATAAAAGAACGAAGGAGACTTATTTTTAGTGGGATTTTTGAATTGCATCAATAAAACAAATTTCTATGATGTCAATAGACATAGGAAAATGATTATTTATGAAAATTATATATAATGAATAAAAAATCATTTATTGTAATGAGCTGATTCTTATATTTACAAGTTATAGAAAAACAAACGGATTGTTTGTTTTAATGAAGTTCAAGAAAGAAGTGATGGGATGAAGAATAATAAATTAATACAATTATTTGTATCTACACTTTATTTAAGTGCCTTTACTTTTGGTGGAGGATATGTCATTGTGACATTGATGAAAAAGAAGTTTGTGGATACACTTCATTGGATTGATCAAGATGAAATGTTAGATTTAGTGGCTATAGCACAATCATCACCAGGAGCTATTGCGGTGAATGGAGCCATTGTGGTTGGATATAAAATAGCAGATATACCAGGATTACTGGTTTCTATATTAGGAACAGTTATTCCTCCTTTTATCATTATATCTGCCATTTCTGTGTTTTATGAAATATTTCAATCCAATATTTATGTTAAATTGATATTGGATGGAATGCAGGCAGGTGTAGGTGCAGTGATTTGTTCTGTTGTTTATGATATGTCAAAAGATCTTATCAAAACAAAGAGTTGGATGAACAATGCTATTATGATGATTGCATTTGTTGTCACATGTTTCTTTAATGTCAATGTGATTTATGTGATATTGATTTGTATTGCTATAGGGATTGTCAGAACGTTTTATCATAAAGGAAGTGATCATGTATGATTTTGCTGGAACTTTTTTTGAGCTTTTTACAGGTGGGATTGTTTAGTTTTGGTGGTGGATATGCAGCCTTGCCATTGATTCAAAATCAGGTGGTGACATTACATCATTGGTTATCACTGAGTGAGTTTACTGATTTGGTCACAATTTCTCAAATGACACCTGGTCCTATTGCGATTAATTCTGCTACATTTGTTGGTCAAAAAATTGCTGGTATATGGGGAGCTATATTTGCAACCATTGGATGTATACTCCCATCATGCATCATTGTTTCTTTGTTAGCTTATCTCTATTTAAAATATAGAAAATTATCTATGTTACAAGGTATATTAGAAACGTTAAGACCAGCTGTTGTTGCGATGATTGCAACTGCTGGTGTGTCTATATTAGTCAGTGCTTTTTTTGGAGAAAATACAGTCCATACTTTATCATCTATGCGCATTGATATGATGATTATATTTGCAATTGGAATGATTTTATTACAGTATAAAAAGATGGATCCTATATATGTGATGATATTATGTGGTATGATGAAACTGATTGAATATTTGATATTGTAAAGAAAATTTTATCTTTAAGTGGACTAAAAAATGTTTTGAAGTCTTCCTTATGAAAAGGAAATTATTGATTATGAAACAATGAGGAATTTAATAGGTGGTATGATTACTTATGTTTCATATGTATGGTTTTAAAGATTATAAGTTTGAAATAATTGTTGATAATGAGTTTTTACTAAAAAGATTTTCTATCACATTTAATGTATTAGATTTGGAAAGTAATGCATTCCAAAATCCTTTAGTTGGCTCTGCCATTATCGTAAAATATGATAGCGAAGATAATACCTAAGTATTAACAAGGCTAGAAATCTTATATGTCATGATATTCTGTGTTGATCGTTTCGAAAATAATTTCTTTGTTTTATTAGATAACCAACATATTAATAGAATCAATGAGATGCTATCTATTCTGTTTGGAAATAATGGGTGGGTCATTTGACCTACCCTTATAAATATAATATATGGATAAGAATGTTTTAAATTTGGTATATAAATGGTATAATTAAAAAAAGGAGTGATTGTAATGGATTTAAATCAAAAAATAGATATAAAAGATTTTCCAAGTTTAAATGACGTTTGCATAGTTCCAAAGAATATTTTAAATGAATTAATCGATTATTATAAATCTAATGAATATATAAAAAAGCATGTAAAAGAGGCAGAAGAAATTGTATTAGATAAGAGAAAAAGTTATACTCATGAAGAAATGATTGCTATATTAAAAAAAGAAGGATTATAGTATGTATAATATCAAATATAATGAAAGTATATTTATATTTGCTCAGGAAAATCATATAGTTATATCTGATATATTGGAACATATAAAAGACAATATCGAAAAATTTCCATATATGTATCCACTATATAATCGTCATGGAGTTAGTAATAAAAATTGTAGAGTTGTAAAAATACCAAATAGAAATTTAGAAATACTATATATTATTTTTGAAGATAATAAGATTGTTGTTATTGAAGATATTGCTTATTTAAACTCATCAGTAAAATTGAAATAATATTTAATCCTATTTAATAGAATTAAATATTATTTTTTTAACTGATAATGATGAGTATATTATTTACATGTTTAAAAGTAGTTATATTATCATTGTTTAAGTTAACAAATTTTATTCTACGCTTACGATAATGTTACATTTTGTTACTTTTTGTTTGAAAAATAAAACATATGAAATGATATTTTATAGAAAATATGTTAAAATAATAAAGAAAGTTGGTGAGATAATGAAAGGATATATTCATTCTTTAGAAAGTTGTGGAACTGTTGATGGTCCTGGAATCCGTTTTGTAGTCTTTTTTCAAGGTTGTCCAATGCGTTGTTTATACTGTCATAACCCTGATACATGGAAACCAAATACGGGAACACAGATGACAGTTGATGAAATTCTCAAAGAATTTAATACAAAGAAAGAGTTTTATAAAAACGGGGGAATCACTTGTACAGGTGGAGAACCCATGATGCAATTAGATTTCCTGATAGAATTATTTGAAAGATGTCGTGAAGAAAATATTCACACATGTCTAGATACGTCAGGGATTACTTTTCATAAAAATCCTGAATATTTAAAGAAATTAGATCGTTTGTTAGCTTCAACAAATTTAATTATGTTAGATATTAAACATATTGATCCTGAAGAACACAAAAAGTTAACTGCACAACCTAATGATATGATATTGAAATTTGCTAAATATGTAGATGATAAGGGTATTGATTTATGGATCAGACATGTTGTTGTTCCAACAATTACACAAAATGATGAATATTTATATCGTTTAGGCCAGTTTATCGCAACCCTTAAACATGTCAAAGCTCTAGATGTTTTACCATATCATACTATGGGTGTTGCTAAATATAAGAACTTAGGTATTGATTATCCATTGGAAGGTATTCCACCATTAGATAAAAAAGATGCCGTCACAGCAAGAGAAGTTGTTTTAAAAGGTATGAAAGATGCACTCAATCATAAATAGACACCCATGTGTCTATTTATTTTTAAAGGAGAATATTCATGACTATACAGGAATTACAGAAACAATTAGATGAAATGTATGCCAATAATGAATTGGATGAAGCTTATGCTTTTTTAGTTGAACAAGTCAATCTTGCTGTTCAAAGACAGGATAATGCAACGATTTTATTTTTGCTTAATGAAATGATAGGTTACTTTCGTGTTACTTCACAGTTTCAATCTGGGAATCAGATTGCTTTACAGATATTTAAAATTCTTGACATGTGTGGACTTGAAGAAACGATTGATGGTGCTACATCATATATCAATATAGCCACTTTTTATCGTGTACAGGGAAAATATCAGGAAGCTTTATCGCTTTATCAAAAGACAGAAAAGATTTATCATCATGAATTAGAACCATATGATGAACTTTATAGTGCCTTTTATAATAATTTAAGCCTGTTATATCAGGAAATGGGTGATTATCATCAAGCTATTGACATGCAAAAGAAAGCTTTGGCGATTGTTGAACAACTGGATGATTATAGAATTGAAGAAGCCATTACTTATACAAATCTTTCACAAATGTATTTAAGTATCAATCAAAATGATAAAGCTCAAAAATGTTTACATCAGGCGATCTCTCTTTTTCAACAATATGGACCTCATGATCCACATTATTTTGCTTCATTAGCGACTTTAGCGCAAAGCCATTATATGCAAAAAGATTATGTAAAAGCTTTAGATATTTATCATCGTGTCTTACATTTCATAGAGAGTGTCTATGGACAAAATAAAGATTATCAGACAATTCAAAAGAATATTGACAGAATTCAAAAAGAAATGAAGACAATCAAAGGTTTAGATTTGTGTGAAGCTTTTTATCAACAATATGGCAGAAACATGATAGAAGAAGAGTTTTCAGAAATTAAACCATATATGGCGGTTGGATTATTGGGAATGGGGTCAGATTGTCTGGGGTATGATGATGAGATTTCTCATGACCATGATTTTGGACCTGGTTTTT
This sequence comes from Massilimicrobiota sp. An80, assembly GCF_002159255.1. NCBI lineage: Bacteria > Bacillati > Bacillota > Erysipelotrichia > Erysipelotrichales > Erysipelotrichaceae > Massiliimicrobium > Massilimicrobiota sp. An80. Next base: position 4,710 of record NZ_NFHI01000002.1, on the reverse strand, counting down.
GTATTTTGCTTCCTCATGATATTTATCAGCAGTATCATAAACAGATACAGGCCAGTTATCAAAAGCTACCACAAGAATTCATGGGTATTCAAAGATTAACCTCAGCTCATGGAAATGGAAGAGTCGGTGTTTTTGAAACTGAAATCTTTTTTAAACAGTTTTTAAGACAAATACCACAAACTTTAGATGATTGGTTATATGCTGATGAAAATGCTCTTTTAGCTTGTACAAATGGACGTATTTTTGAGGATAATTATGGTCAAGTGACTCAAATCAGACAATATTTAAGTTATTATCCAGAAGATATCCGTATTAAAAAAATAGCCCGTTGTTTAGCTAAAATGGCACAATCTGGTCAATATAATTATGCCAGATGTATGCAAAGAGAAGATGAAGTTGCTGCGACGCTGGCATTGAATGAGTTTATAGATCAGACATTATCTCTTCTCTATTTACTGAATAAAAAATATAAGCCTTATTATAAATGGAGTTATTATGGATTAAAAGATTGTACATGTTTACAGGCAGTCACACCACTGCTTTTACAATTGGTTCAATTGCCATCTCAAAAGCAACATTGGCCTCAAAAGAACAATATTATTAATACTGATGATCAAAAAGTTGTGTTGATTGAAAAAATATGTCAGTTAGTCATTGGTGAACTTCATCGACAGGGCTTATCGACAAGTGATGATGATTTTTTAGACAATCACACACTGGAAGTCATGTCACATATTCAAGATGACCATATACGCATGAAACATGTTATGGAGGGATAGAAAATGGTTGATGAAATTGTACAATTAGAATGGGATTTTTTTCAACAGGTTCATCATATTGATGGCCGTGCCAGTTGTCAGGATGATTTTGAAACATTTTATCTACAAAGAAAAAGTCAGTTTGAAGCTTTTTATCAAAATGTTCAAAAAGCTTGTCTACAAGATTTAAAACTAGCTCAACAAATAGGGAGAAATCCAGTCATGGAAAAATATGCCTATATGATGGAAAGTACGGATCCAGAATATTTTAATACGATTCGAGATCAGTTACCTGCTGTTGATCAACAAAAGAAAGACTTTATTAATGCTTTATGTGATATTGAAGTATCAATGCGTGAAGATATGAATGATCAATATCCTTATTTATTATCTCAAGCCCGTTTCACTCATTCTTTGGAAGATGAAAAAGATGATACCTCATTTGAAACTTATTTAAGAGGTGAATTAATGACTTATAGTGATGAAACATTATATTTATATGGTCAAATGGTTTTGGATATGGTTCAAAAGAATGAAAATTTAATTGAAAAAATATTAATGAATACAGTAAAAGCTTATGGTTATGCTTCTTTAGAAGATGCAAATAAATTTATAATGGATAGTGAAAAGAAATAGAAGTCAATATCAAAATGTGGTAAAATAATAGTAGGGAACTAAAAAGGAGGAATATAATCATGAAAATCTTATTGTGTTGTTTGGCTGGTGTAACATCTACTTTGTTTGCTTCAAAATTAAAAGATGCTGCTTCAAGAAAGAGAGTTGACGCAACAGTTTGGTCTGCTTCAGAACATGCAGTAGAATATTCAAGTAATCTTGCTGATGTTATTCTTGTAGAACCTCAATTAAAAGGATCATATGAAAAAATCAAAGCAGACAACCCTGATAAACCAGTCATTTTAATTAGCGATGATGATTTTAAGAATTTCAATGCACAAAAGATTTTTGATATGGCATATGATGCTTGTCAAAAATAATAGGGATAATCAAGAATGAATAGCTTAGCTATCCATTCTTTTTAGATGTGTTATGAAAAAGATTATTTATTGTCTTATTTTTTGTCTTTGTCTGATGGGATGTCAATCAAAAACATTAAGTGAAAAAGAAGATTTAAAAATCATTGTCGCAAGTGATATACATTATTTTTTAAAGGATTATTATCAGGATTGTGAATGGTTTGAAGATTCCATGTTATATGGTGATGGCAAGATGGTCACTTATGGCGATGAGATTGTGGAGGCTTTTGTACAGGCGGTTATCCAGGAAAAGCCTGATCTTGTTGTTTTGACAGGTGATTTAAGCTTTAATGGAGAAAAAGGCAGTCATCAGAAATTGGCTCAGAAACTAGAACAATTAAAAGAAAAGAACATTCAGGTTGCTGTTATACCAGGAAATCATGATATTGATAATATCTATACAAAAGGTTATGGTCAAGATGATTATTTTGATGTGGATAATATTAATGCTAAGGATTTTCAGGATATTTATCAAAATCTAGGTTATCATCTGGCAACTTCGAAACATGATGAATCTTTGAGTTATCGTATTGATTTGAATCCTGATTTTGCCTTGTTGATGATGGATTCGAATGCACATGAACAAACAGAAATGACGCTAGGAGCAGGTGGATTTTTTACAGATTCAACTATGCAATGGTTAGAAAAGCAATTTCAGGATATTCAAAAAGATGGCAAAACGCCACTCGTTGCGATGCATCATAATTTAGCGATTCACAATGAATTGTTAAATAATGGATATACCATTAATGATCATGAGAAGATTGCAAAACTGTTTTCTCAATATCATGTTCCATTTGTATTAAGTGGACATATACATTGTCAAAATATCAAAAATATTCAAGGAATCTATGATATTGCGTCTTCATCATTATTGGATGCTCCACTTCAATATGGCATTATTGAATTGAATCAGGGTCAAATGAACTATCATACCCAGTCATTATCAATTTCAGTCAATGCAGATGAGTATTTTGATACAGTTTCTGCAAATAAATTCGGTAAATCTTTACAGGGAATATCAGATACTCAAAAAAGAACAGCGATTCAAGATGTATTAGTGAAAGCCAATCGTTACTATTTTACTGGTAACATCAATCAATATGTAGATGAACTTCGCTCTAGCGATGGTTATCAATATTTACAAAATGAAGATTTAAGTTTTTATCAACAGTATTTAGAAAGTATGTTAAAGGAAACAGAATCTTCACAGTCATTACAATTATCACTTACAATGAAGAAATAACTTTTGACTAGAAACAAGTTGTGATAAAATAAAAGAAGATAATAAGGAGGAAGAAAAATGAGATTAGGTGCAATTGAAGCCGGTGGGACAAAGTTTGTTGTTGCTATTGGAGATGAAAATGGAAATGTTTTAGAAAGAGATTCTTTTCCAACAACAACACCACAAGAAACAGTTGAAAATATTTTTAAATTTTTTGATGGAAAGGACATTGAAGCTTTAGGGTTAGGATGTTTTGGACCTATTGATCCTGATTTAAAGAGTCCAACATATGGATATATTACAACAACACCTAAACCAGGGTGGACAAACTATAATATTGTAGGAGCTTTACAGGAACATTACCCTAATTTGCCAATTGGTTTTGATACAGATGTGAATGGTGCAGCACTTGGTGAAGCATACTTTGGTGCAGCCAAAGGATTAGATAGTGCTTTATATTTAACAATTGGAACTGGAATTGGTGGAGGAGCCATTGTGGAAGGAAACCTTGTTCATGGTTTACTACATCCAGAAATGGGACACATGATTCTAGAACAAAGAGAAGACGATACTTATAAAGGAAAATGTCCATATCATGGAACTTGCTTTGAAGGTTTAGCAGCAGGACCAGCCATTGAAGAAAGATGGGGAATAAAGGGAAGTGAATTACCTGAAGATCACCCTGCATGGGATTTAGAAGCATGGTATATTGCTCAGGCATTAGCAATTTATGTTTTAACAATTTCACCAAAGAAGATTATTTTAGGTGGAGGAGTTATGCATCAAAAACAATTATTCCCAATGATTCATAAATATCTTCAAGAAAGATTAAATGGTTATGTTCAAAAAGATGAAATTACAACAGATGCTATTCAGGATTATGTTGTATATCCAGGATTAGGAGATAATGCAGGTGTTTGTGGTGCATTAGCACTTGCAAAAATGGCTAACGAAAGATAAGGGAGTTCATCCCCTTTTTCTTGTTTTTAAGACTTGACAGCATATTTTTCCAGTTATAAAGTATAGAATAAGAAAATGGAGGAAATCAAATGAGTAAAAAATTATATAGATCAAAACGCGATGTCATGGTATGTGGTGTCTGTGGTGGAATTGCTGAATATTTTGACATTGATCCTACAATTGTCAGATTAATTGCAGTTGCGCTTATTTTAAGTTGGGGTACAGGTCTATTTGCTTATTTAATAGGTGCTGTTATTATCCCTAAAAATCCATATCAATAATAGGATTGATTTCACTTTTAACAATAAGGTATTCTATCTTATTGTTTTTTATTTGATAAAAAAAGATATCCTCAAGGATATCTATAAAAATAATATATCAGATCTGTTTTGACTTTATGATTTTTTATGAAAAATCTAACCCTAGATAAATGTTGGTAACTATATTTAAAATATATTGATTATATGGTCTTAAATGAAAATTCATTTGTAAAGTCACTATATCTTAGCTCACACATGGAGTTCATGATCTTCTTGTATATTCCCTTGAAAGTCGTTTTGTTATAGTAATTTTTATTCTGATCTTTCATCTTATATAGTCCAATGTAGTTCTTCAAATACTTGTCTGATATCCCTCTATATCCATGCAAAAACAATTCAATAGACGAATGCAATCTATTGACCTTATCCAATGTATATCCGTCCTTTTCTTTCTTGCCTGATGGAATCTTAAT
>NZ_NFHI01000019.1:0-43133 GCF_002159255.1 Massilimicrobiota sp. An80 | reverse complement strand
TAAATACAAAGATTAAAAATATAAATCATGACATTTCCAAGATTAAGTTCTACTTATCAATGTTTTTTAAGTAGAACTTAGTCTTAAAAAAAGTAGAATTTACTTTTCAAATTAAATAAAAAGATACATTTTTATTTTTGTATCTCTTTCAGTCTAAAATCCAGTTTCCCATTATCAATGAATAATACAGCATAGCTTCTGGCACTCCCTCCACGTGGTAAGGTTGTAGATCCAGGATTAATATAATAGAACGATCCATCTTTTTGAAACATTGGCATGTGCGTATGACCTGATATTAAAACCTGACAATGATTCCTTGTCAGTATATCATTCATAGCTAATTCTCTATTAAAATAGCCAAAATACTGACCATGAGTAATGAAAATAGATACACCTTCTACAACAAGACGTGCCTCTTTAGGTAAATCTAAAGACCAGTCATTATTTCCTTTGACACAGATAAAACCTTCTAATACTCTTGGATCATAAGCCTCGCTATCTCCACAATGAATATAATAGTCCCCATCTTGTTCATGTTCTTTTACATAATCGATCATAGACTGATCGCCGTGGTTATCAGACATAATTACAATTTTTTTCATTTACATCACCTAGACACTATTATACCAAAAAAATCTAAATTTTAATATAATTATAATGAATTTGTGAAGTTTCCTGATTTCTAACACTTTCTCCATTAATGAGAATGTCTACATCCTTGACGTTATCTAAAGATGTTAAAGATAAAATGATAAGTTCTTCTAAAGTCTTATCTATTCTTTCATTGTCTAATAAAAGATTTGAATCTAATTCCAGTGTTAAAACCTGATTATCGAGTGATGCATTTAATAAATGAATTTTACTATTGATATGACTTAAAATAGTTTGAACTTGTTCTTCTAAACTATCAGACTCACTAATACGTAATGTTGTTGGAACATAATAAAGATAATCAGCTATTGTCTTTTCCTGATAAACCATCACAGGTACACTTTGATGTAAGAAAGTTGATGCTTCTTCAAAATTATTCAACCCTAAATCATGTGTTAGATGATTTAATGGAACAGTGCTATTTGGCAAATATGTTACATCTTTTCCATCTATTTGTATTTTAAGTTGATTAACATCATCATAATCAGTGAGTACATAAGTCAAAGCTTCAATAATATTTAAAGCATCTTGATTAGAATATAAACAATCATTAAAACTCACTGTTAACATATGATCTTGAAGTTCTACTGATTGAACTTCTAATTGTGAATCAATAACAGGATATAATCCATATGCCTGCAATTGAGACGATTGCATTAAATCAATTTTATTTCTAATATCAGTTTCTAATTCCATTTGATTATGCACATTTAAGCTTACAGGAACAAGATCATGATTAGCATCCTGATATATGAGAGTTTGTAAATATGTTTCACTGACCTGTTTTGAATCATCCATCTGTAAATATATAAAAGAACCAATAGCTAAACAAATAATTGAAACAGACACAATGATAATCTTCTTTTTCATGTTCCCACCTCAAAACAATATATGAAAATATAAAAAAAAGATTCCAATGAATCATATTTCTATAAAAAATATGATCTTTGACTTTCAATCAAGACTATTATGTATATTTCATTATCAAAATCTCAAATAGAATTTATAAAAAACATAAACAACAGAATATATTGCTGTATTTTTTACTTAGTCTTCAATTCCATGTTATACAATAAAGGAAGTAACGTTATTTGTTACTTCCCTGCCATGTTTAAAATAACATCTATAAATTTTATAAATGAAGATGTGAAACAGATAAATCCTGATAATCAAAAAATCCTTGTGAAGATTCTACAAAAGTTTGTGTATCTCCCGTTGTATAAATTGTAATTGTCTGAGGTAATGAAGACGTATTTTCTAGATGATGGTTTTTAAGATATGAAGCCACTTCCTGACAGATAGATGCACTGCTGGAAATATAATCAATATCTTCCATCACGTCTTGAAACTGTTTTAATAGAATAGGATAATGTGTACACCCTAAAATTAAAGCATCTATTTTATTTTGATATGGTAACAAATATTCTCCTAAAAGTTCTTGTATTCCATATTTGTATTCACCAGACTCAATGACTGGAACTAAGCGTGGTGTCGCCAATTCATAAACAGTTAATTCAGGATTGTATTGTAAAAGCATTTGACGATACTTATGAGATTGAATTGTTGCTGATGTCGCAATCACCAAGACTCTTTGATGATGACGTGCTAAAAACTCATGTACTGTTGAATGAATGACACCTACGATGGGAATATGTGGATATAATTTCTGTAATTCATCCAAGACATTTGCACTTGTTGTATTACAAGCCAAAACAATCATTTTAACATGTTGCTTTGCAAAATAATCACATATTTGACGTGTATATTCTAAAAGTTGACTTTTCGTTTTATCACCATAAGGACAATGTGCATTATCACCAATATAAATCATATTTTCATGCGGAAACTGTTGACGCATATAGTCTAAAACTGTAAGTCCCCCTACTCCAGAATCAAAGATTCCAATTGGATTATTCATAATTATTCTCCCTTGTTTTGTAATTGATATTCTTCTAATGTTAAATTTGAATCATGCAAAGATTTAGCTAAAGATTTACCAACATATCGATAAATATGAGCATCATAGGCATGATTTGTAATAGAAGCCTTGCGCTGTGGATATCTTAAAATAAAACCATATTCATAAGCATGTTCTTCAAGCCATTTTGACATCTCAGTATTTTCAAATTCCTGATAAGCCAATTCAGATTGTGTAACTTCAATTGTCAATCCTAGCTGCATTTCATTATAACCCACTTCTTTTTCATCTAATGTCTGTGGTGACTGATAAGCACTGCGCAATAAAAAGCCTTTGTATTCTTTGCTTAAATCTGTATAAAGTTTTAATAAAGCATTATATGCATCCTTTTGTAAATACATCGTATAACTTACCCTAGGTATATCCTGTACGAGAAGTAATTCACGTGGCTCATATTTTCCAATATAGTTTTGTTGATTCACTAAGGTATCTAACTCATAAGGTGCAAAAACCATTTGTACTCCTGCTGGTAATGTTGTCGCCATTAAATCAGCTAAAGTCTGCTGATTATAAGCACGTGTTAACATTTCCATAATCTGACTAATCTGATTTAAATCATCATAGCCCATTTCCTGTAAAATGAGGATATATTTCTCGCTATCCTGTACAAATGAATAATCATTTTCCTGATATAATGATTTCATTGATGTGTAGATATCAATATAGTCAAAATTAAAATTGTCAGTATTTAAAAAAGCTTCTTCCAAAACATTATGTACTAATACTTTGGCCTGATCAAAAGCCTGTTGACGATAAAGATAATCTAATCGTGTAGCTAAAGAATTTCCAGTTTCTAGAATATCTGTTATTGTTGAATAACGATGAGTTTCTTTTAAAAGGTTATAATATTGATAATTGACTAATTGAAAATCATCATATTCTATGTAGTCAATAAATAGATCAATTGAAATCTGATTATCTATTAAATATTCCTGTTCGTCATCACTTAAATATTTTTCAATTAAGACACGATTATCATTATTAATGCCATTAAGTCTATAAAATTTATCAAAATGAAGATTAACAACATAAAAAGAACAACCAAACAAAATAATGATTACAAGAAATAAGTGCCATGTTTTTAATTTCATGTCATCACCCTTTCTCGACTATTATAATACATATTGTTATATTTTTAAAGAAAAGAAATTGATTTCTAAAGATCAATTTCTTTCATTTTAATAAGTTCCAAGACAGCCTGGATACGAGATTCAACACCTAGTTTTTGAATCACGTTGGAAATATGATTACGAACTGTCTTTTCACTAATATATAATTGTTTTGCAATTTCTTTTGTTGTATAAGATTGTATCAAGAGTGTAAATATCTCTTTTTCACGCTTTGTCAATAAGGAATGCATCATAACCCTCCCACATTAATATATGAGTAAAGGTTATGAGCTGTGCTCATTTGTATGCAAAGATTGAAAAAGTTCTTTCGCAACTTTTTCGGGTAAAACTTCCTGAAGTTCTTCTATAGTTGCTTCTCTCATTCGTTTTACACTTTTAAAATGATGCAACAATTGTTGCTTACGTTTTGGTCCGATTCCTTCAATATCATCTAACGTAGAAGCAAATAAAGATTTAGAACGTACATTTTTATGAAAACTAATAGCATAACGGTGAACTTCATCTTGCATACGTGTCAATAAAAAGAAAAGTTCACTTTTTGGATGAATAGGTATTGGCTGCCCATCCTGGTCCAACAACATGGCTGTCGAATGTTTATCGTCTTTAGCCAACCCATAAACAGGTATATTCATTGCTAATGAATCAATAACTTCTTTAGCCGCATGAATTTGTCCTAATCCACCATCTACAATAATCATATCAGGAGGTGTCAGATTTTCCATCAAGACACGGTAATATCTACGATAAATCACTTCTCGCATACTTCCATAATCATCTGGTCCATCAACAGTTTTGATTTTAAATTTACGATAATCCTTTTTAGAAGGAACGCCATCTTTAAAACAAACCATTCCAGCAACTGCATAAGCACCCTGAATATTAGAATTATCAAACAATTCAATAATATGAGGTGTTTTCATATGCAAAAGTTCACCTAACTGTTGGATAGCACCTAAAGTCGCCGCTTCATTTTTTTCCATTAATTGGAATTTCTTTTCTAATGATTCTTTAGCATTTTCAATCGCCATTTGAACAAGAGAAGCCTTATTACCTTTTTGAGGTTTTAGAATTTTACATTCAATAATTTGTGAAAGCAAATCTATATCCATATCCATAGGAACAAGAATTTCCTTTGGTAAGGTATTATTTTGATAAAACGAAACCATAAATTGCTGCAAACTCTCTTGAACATGATCTTCAATAGGTATTAAATTCAAATCACGTGATAACAGTTTACCGTGACGCATAAAAAATAACTGGATGCTTAAATAACCATGATCAACATAATATCCTAAAATATCACGATCAATCTGATCATTAAATTGAACATGCTGTTTAGCTGTCACATAACGAATATGTGAAATTAAATCACGATATTCTTTAGCTTGCTCAAAATTCAATTCCTCACTAGCCTTCATCATTTTTTCAGTTAACTCATTAACTTTTTCTTTGATATCCCCATTAAGAAGTTTAGTAATAGATTTTTTAATATCAACATATATATTCTCATCAACATCTTGAATACATGGCGCCAGACATTGTCCCAATGAATAATAAAGACAAGGTTTTTTAGGAATATGATTACATTTTCTAAGAGGATATAAACGATTTAATAATTTAAAAGTTTCTCTAGCTGCAGTAGCATCTGGAAATGGACCAAAATGTTTGGCTTTTTTTTCTTTGGCATTTCTAACAATACGTAAGCGAGGATGTGTTTCATTTGTCATTTGAATATAAGGATAATAGGTATTATCCATAAACATTATATTATATTGAGGGGTATAATCTTTAATCAGATTAATTTCTAAAAGTAGTGCTTCCTTTTCACTATCAGTTACAATATAATCAAAATCCTCAATTTCACTTACCAGTTTTGTCGTTTTATAATTATGAACACCAACAAAATAAGAATGAACACGATTTTTTAATTTTTTAGCTTTACCAACATAAATCACAGTTCCCTCTTTATTTTTCATTAAATAACATCCTGGTGATGCAGGTAATAAAGAGAGCTTATTTCTAATAAGATCATTCATTATTCAAAATATACCAGTGTAGCCCCTAATCCACCTTCATTAGGTCCACCATCTCGATATGATACAACGTGTTTGTTCTTATCTAAAATTTTCCTTACTCCTTTTCGAAGTGCACCAGTTCCCATTCCATGTACAATACGGACATGCGGATATCCCATCACCAAAGCATCATCCAAGAATTTATCAACCAATGCCATTGCCTCTTCATATCTTTTGCCAATAATATTGATTTCATAATTTCCTGTTTTAGAAACGGTTGATTTCTTTATTTTTGCTTTTTCAACTTTTTTCACTTTTGTTTGAGGATGTAAATAAAGCACTTCATCTTCATGTAATTTAACATTGAGTCCAGATATAGAAACCATAACCATATGGTTCTTTAAAATTTCCACAATATCCCCTTCTCTGTTCATCTTCAACACACGAACATGATCTCCAATATGCAATTGATGACCCTGTTTATGAACAACCTCCTGATTAACATATTTCATTTGATCTAAATCATGACGTATTTGATTCATTTCATGAGGTTTTAATGTCGATTGTTTCATAATGTTCATCATATCCTGAACTTCTGTTTTGGCTTTATCAATAATTGCATTAGCCTCGTCTTTAGCTTTTTGAATCATTTGATCTTTTTGATTTTCTATCTGACGTAACTGTTTTTCATATTTGTTTTGTAAGATTTGAACTTCTTCTTGAGATTCAATAAGTTGTTTTTCCTTTTGTTCTAAAATATCCTCTTTCATTTGCAGTGTTTCCATTAATTTTTCATGTTCAGACATGGATTCATTTTTAATATTTCGTGCATTTTGAACAATGTTTTTGTCTAAACCTAAAAGTTCTGCAATTTCAATAGCATATGATTGTCCAACACTGTCCAATTTCAAATGATATGTTGGTTTCATTGACTCCACATCAAAAGCAACGGCCGCCATCAATATCTCTGGATGCTCTTTAGCAAATGTTTTGAGTCGACCATAATGGGTAGTGGCTAAAACAAAAGATTTCATATCTACAAAACGTGATAAAATAGCTTCAGCCAGACTTTCTCCTTCTTGAGGATCAGTTCCAGATCCAATTTCATCTAATATAACTAAACTTGATGCAGTTGCATGATATAAAATATCTATAATTTTCATCATATGACTAGAAAATGTTGAAAGTGACTGCTCAATAGACTGTTCATCCCCCAAATCGACATATATCTGATCAAATAAAGGAATAACAGCTTCTCGAGCTGGGACTGGTAGTCCACATAACGCCATAAACGATAATAAACCAGCTGTTTTTAATGTCACTGTTTTTCCACCAGTATTGCTTCCAGTGATTAATAAAATACGATGCTGTTTTAATATAATATCATTCGCAATCACTTTTTCTTGATCAATACATGGATGACGTGCTTCTAAAAAAGACAAAACATTGCCATCTTTTTGGATCGTTGGTCGACAACAATGATAAAGCACACCAAACTGTGCTTTAGCAAAAATAAAATCTAATTCAGTAAGAATCTCTAAATTGAAATGAAAGTGATAATAATGATTTTTAACAAGTTGAGAAAGATAAAAAAGAATACGTTCCACTTCTTCCTTTTCTTGAGCCTCGTATAAACTGATCTGATTGTTCATACTTACAACTTCTGCTGGTTCAATATAAACAGTTTGCCCGGTCGCACTTTGAGCATGAATAAGTCCTTGAATCTGATTTTTATGATGCGACTGAACTGGCAATACCAGCCGATTATTTCTTGATGTCATTTGATCAATAGATAAATAATCCTGACTTTCCTTCACAAGATGTTCCATTCTTGTACGGATTTGTAACTGAGTATGCCTTATCTGTTGACGAATATGAAAAAGCTTAGGACTGGCATGATCATCGACTTGACCATCTGGAGTTATACATTTTCTTATTTCCTCTAATAAACGGGGTTGAGCTACTAAACCAGTGTTAAGTTCATTTAAAAAATGAGCTGTTATTTCGCTATTATCAAAATAATTTTGGACATTAACAACACATTCCAGATGAGTTTGGACATGTAACAATTCTTCACCTGTTAATTGACCATCTCTATTAGCTTTTTTTAAACTCAAAGAAATATCACTAAGTCCACCTAATGGTAATCTTCCTTGTCGATCAATAAATTTCATGGCTTCATCAACTTTATCTAATGCCTCATTAACATCATCTTCATCATCAAATATCTGTAATTTTTGAACTTCTTGTTTCCCTAATGATGAAGCACAAAAACGCATGATTTTATCCTGAATGATGTTCATTTCTAATGTTTCATATATATTTTTCATTTTATCACCCCTTTATTTGAGATAGAACGTCTTGAATCTGTTGTGTTGAATAGTTTGAATCTTCTAATAATTGTGTTAACTGCTGAATTTGTGAAGGATTCAACTGAATGGTCTGATTTTGATGAAATACATAATCTTCAAATAATTGAAGTGCATCTTGTTCATTGATAAAATGAGCATTCATGGCATTCAATGTAAATTCAGTGATAAATTCTTTTGAATAAGTATCCAGACTATTATTATCTTGCATAAGATCACTCATATTCATAACGGTTTGAGTGACATCGGGAATCATATCGACAATGGCATTTGCGATATAGGAATTTTGAATCACTTCTTTTCCATTAGCTACAAATGGAATGAAAAGAAAAACCAGACAGATATAAATAATCAATATTCCTTCAACCACATGACAACATAAACCTAATAAACGATCTGCAAAAGCAGTTAAAGAAAAAGTATGCATAATACCTTTTAATAGTGGTTTTACCAAAACTCCTATGATTTTTTTTATGATCATGAAAACAATAAATAGGATGAAACCAACGACTATACGATTAATTGTAGAACCTATTAGTGAAGCAATAAAATCATGACTGTCATATTGATAAATTGTCCATATTGATGATAATGGATCACTTAAAAAATAGACTAACAATAAAACGAACAAAAAAGATACAATATCATAAAGCTGAATAATGAATCCTTTTTTATACCCAATAATCGCAGTTATCACTAAAAATATGACACAAATGATGTCTATTGAAAAAAAATCCAAGAAAAACCCTCCTTATAAACGCCGATATTATAACATTTGAAAAATGTTCTGTCAAAATTAACAAAATTATGTTAAAATAATAATGAGGTGATTAACGTGGAACCAATTATTTTAAAAGTTGAACAAATTACATTGGAGAAAATGAAAAAATATTATGATAGTCAAATGGTTCCAGTTGATGACACAAACCTTATATTTAAAGCACATGCTATTGGTTGCGATATTATCGCTAAAGATAATCATACAGTTGAGTTTTCGGGTGCTAATGCTTTTCAGGAAGCCAAACATTGGTCTAAGAAAATAGCGAAACAATTAGCTAATATGACAACGAACATTGAAGATATTTTTCCGTATCATCATATTGGATGTGCTGAAACAGGTTCTACTGATTATTTAGGTCCAATTTGTGTTGTATCATGTTATGTACAGGAAAAAGATATTGAGTTATTAAAAGAGCTCAAAATTGATGATATAACAACTTTAAGTAATCGTGAAATTATTCAATGTGCAAAGCTCATTAAAGACAAGCTTATTTATAGTTTATTAATTTTAGATAACTCACATTATAATAAAATGGTAAGTGATGGTTTTAATCAAGCTAATATTAAATCAAAACTCTACAATCAGGCAACTGTGAATGTTATGCAGAAAGTCAAACAAAATGTAAAGGTAAAAGTGATCAATCAATTTGTTTCTCCAAAAACATATTTTAATTATCTGAAAAATGAAGTTATTGTTGTAAAAGATTTAATGTTTGTTTCAGATGCCGAACAAAAATACATGGCTGTATTAGCTGCTGAAATTTTATCAAGATATGCATATTTACAGTATTTTGCAAATATGACAAAGAGTTTAAAAATGAATTTAATCCGTGGATCAAGTTCTCAAGTTGATGTTGTTGCTGCAAAGATTGCTGCTAAATATGGCGAAAATATTTTAACAAAAGTTGTCAAACTCAATTTTACAAACACAAAACGTGTTAAGGCATTATTGAAAGAACAGTAAGAATGGAAATGAACCATTCTTTTTTATTATTACCTTTTGATATTTGATAAAACCAATTTTGAATAAGTTTATAAAATATAAAAACTGAGCTATATTGGAATGATTAAAAACAATATAACTCAGCTTTTTTATTAATCTTTAATCTCTATATCGAAGCGTTGCATTTTTTGATAAGCAACACCTGCAGCATCCAGCATACGCTTTGCAGCACGATCACTAGGTGTATCATTATATTTATCATCTTCGTAAATAATCTTTTGAATACCACTTTGAATAATAGCTTTCACACATTCATGACAAGGAAATAATGATACATAGATACGACATCCCTTGAGATTTTGAATACTATTTAAAATTGCATTCAACTCAGCATGAACAACATATGGATATTTTGTATCATACATATCCCCTTCTCGACTGTTCCAAGGAAATTCCGTATCCTCACATCCCCAAGGCAATCCATTATATCCAACACCTACGATTTTATTTTCAGGACTCACAATACAAGCCCCCACTTGTGTATTAGGATCTTTTGAACGATATGCTGATAATTTTGCAATTCCCATAAAATACTGATCCCAACTAATCACTTTAGACATTTTTATTCCCCCATTTCTTCTCTTAATTGTGAAAGTTTATTTAAAAAGAAATCTGGTAACTCACTTTCAAAATATAATTCTTCATGTGTTCGCGGATGAATAAATCCTAAAATTTTAGCATGTAAATATTGACCATGACTTGTATCATCACGTCTAAGTCCATATTGTGGATCACCATATACAGGATGTCCAATATATTGCATATGAACACGAATTTGATGTGTACGTCCAGTTTCTAAACGACATTCAACCAAACTCATATCACGAAAACGTTCAATCACTTTAAAATTTGTGATTGCTTCCTTGGCATTTTTATCAGTACAAGTCATTTTCTGTCGATCACGAGGATCACGTCCAATAGGTGCGTCAATTCGTCCAAACTCATGAGGAATCAAACCATGAACTAATGCATAGTAACGTCTTGTAACTGTATGCTCCTGTAACTGCTCACTTAAACTTTGATGTGCCAAATCATTTTTTGCAACCATTAATAAACCACTTGTTTCCTTATCAATACGATGAACAATACCTGGTCGCATCACGCCATTAATACCTGATAAATCTTGACAATGATATAATAAAGCATTCACAAGAGTTCCTGAATAAATACCTGCTGATGGATGAACAATCATACCACTTGGTTTGTTGACCACAATGACATCCTGATCTTCATAAACAATATCAAGTGGAATATTCTCTGGTAATATATCTGTATTTTCTGGGTCAGGAATAGATACACAACAAATATCTCCTATTTCGGCTTTATAACTTGATTTAACAATGACATCATTCACAGTCACATTTTGTTGACGAATTAATTGTTGAATCTGTGTTCTTGACATATCTTTCAAATAACCAGACAACAATTTATCCAGCCTTTGACCTTTATGTTCTTCATCTACTGTGATTTTGATAGTTTCCATGCTTTATACTCCTCTATACATATTTCTAAGATGACTAACGCCATACCAATAGTAATCGCCATATCAGCAACATTAAAAATAGGAAAATTATATCCAAAAATAATAAAATCAATAAAATCTCTTACATATCCAAAGGCAATACGATCAATTAAATTGCCAATTGATCCCCCAAAAACAAGTACCAATCCAAAACGTGTCAATTTTTGATAGGGTTCAGATTTGATAAAATAATAAACAATTCCAATCGCAGCAACTATCCATACAATCACGAATAGATTTATTTTACCTGCCAACATTCCCCAGGCTGCCCCTGTATTATGTGTATATGTAAAATAAAAGAAATTATCTATAATGGAATAACTACCTCCTAGAGATAATGTATGATCAACAATGATTTTTGTCACCTGATCTCCAATAACAATGACCAAAAAGGTCAAAACATATAATATCATAGTCTGATATGTTAATTTTAATTTTTTCATTCTTTTATCACCAGTTCCTATTATAAGCAAAAATGACATATAAAGCAAAGAAAAAAAGCATAGATATGCTTTTTATAAAATAAAAATAACAATTGCCAGATAATGAAATACTGAACCCATAATGACAAATATATGGAAAAGTTCATGAAAGCCAAAATCTTTCGTTAAATTAGGTTTTTTAAAAATATAAATAAAAGCACCAATAGAATATGCAATACCACCACAGGCAATTAAGAACAAACAAGGTAAAGGAATACCTCTAAATGATTGAAAATCAAATAAGATAGACCATCCTAAAATCAAATAAATAGCTGTTGCAACTGCACGAGGTGCATTTAACCAACAGATTTTTAAAATAATTCCAATAATAGCAACACTCCACAAAACAGCAAGAAAATAATATGAATGAGGCGCAGGCATACATGCAATAACAACTGGAGTATAAGTTCCAACTATTAATACATAGATCATTGAATGGTCTAATTTTCTTAAAATCGTTTTTATTCTTTGACTGCCACTAAAAAAATGATAAATTGAACTGGCACTATATAAAGCAATCAATGATATGCCAAAAATGATTCCAGCACATAAAACAGCCGGTGACGTATCTTTCTGTATTCCAATAAAAATCATAATCAATAAACCAATGAAAGATAAGCATGCCCCTATAAAATGAGTTTCACTGCTAATAGGATCCATAGCTTTCTGAAACAACTTTCTCACAATATCAACTCCTTTATATGTAGTATTTAATACTACTTTATACATCTATTATATTTTATTTTAATCATTTGTCAACGAGATATTGTTATTTTGTATAAATTCATGTATAGTTATTTATGAGGTGAGTTTATGAACAATGAAAAATTAGATATGATTTTAGATCAGATTGAAAACATGAGTCATTTAAAATCGGAAGATATACCTTCTCTTGATTTGTATATGGATCAAATTATGACTTTATTTGATATTAATCTTGCTGATAATAAGCGACATGATGATGATAAGCTTTTAACCAAAACGATGATTAATAATTATTCTAAAGAAGGATTATTAAAACCTATCAAAGGAAAGAAATATACAAAAAATCATATTTTACAAATGTTACTTATTTATTCACTAAAAAATACTATTTCTATCCAGGAAATCAAAAAGATTTTACAACCTTTCCATGATCATATGGAAGAAATTGAACCCATTTATAATAATTATTTAAACATACAAAAAGAGTTATCTCATGATGTGACAGTTTCTATTCAAAACTTAATTAAAAATCAACACATAGATTTAGATAACTCTTACCAACTTGTTTTCATTTTATTATTAATCTGTTCTTTAAGTAATCAATATAAAATGATTGCCGAAAGAATACTTGATACTTTTTATGAAACAGATGAAGAAAAATAACCCCAAAGACAAGCCAAAGCTCTGTCCTGGGGTTTTTATTACATGAGAAAAACAATTGCTATGAAATGTAAAATACTTGCGCAATTAATGAATAAATGCCAGACAAAATGAAAATATTTTTTATGCTTAGTATAGAAGAAAACACCTACGGAATACATGATTCCACCCATAACAATAAAAAACAAAAACCAGAAAGAAGAATGAATAAGAAATGGAATAAAGATAATGGCTATCCATCCCATGACTAAATAAATAGTCGTAGATAAAACGGGAAAAGATCGTTTCGCAATAGCTTTCAATAAAATTCCAGCTAAAACTGCAGACCATTGAATAACTAAAATTAAAATACCTACCCAGCCTTGAACGACACATAAAGCTACGGGTGTATAACTTCCAGCAATCGCTAAATAGATGCAGATATGATCTAATTTTCTAAAGACATATTTCTGTTTAGAATCATAAGCCATACTATGATATATTGTTGAAATCAAAAACATTAAAAATAAACAAATAACAAAAATAGAAACACCTACACTACGAACAACTCCACCTTTAATATATGAATATACAGCTACAAAAGGCAAGGATAATAAACATAGTAAAGCCATCACACCATGACTGACAGCATTTCCAACCTCTTCGCCAAAAGTTAATTTAAACATATCTTTCATTGTTTTTTCTTTCATTTCCATTAACCCCCTATCAATCAAGAATACCAACCTGTTTTAATAAAAATTGCCCATTGCTTGATTTTGATATGCCTTTTTTGATTTTATAATCAAAATATATGTGTTCATCTTCATAGTATTCATCAAAATGATAATTCTGTTTTTTTAGCTGACCTAGTTCTAAATCATGCGTTGTTAAAAAGGTATAAGCATAAGGTAAGGATAACTTTTCAATCGTTACTTTTGCTCCAGCAATACGATCCAAAGAGTTTGTTCCTTTAAAAATCTCATCAATAAAACAAATCATTGGTTGTTTCTTATGAGAATATTCAATCATTTCCTTAATACGTAAAAGTTCTCCATAAAAAGTAGAAATACCTTCTTCCACATTATCTTTCACACGCATAGAGGTCATAATATGCATTGGAAAACAGCTCATATTTTTAGCAAAAACAAATCCCCCGGCATATGCTAAAATTAAATTTAAAGCAATAGTTCGCATAAATGTTGTTTTTCCAGACATGTTAGAACCTGTAATCACACATAAAGATTCCTGCATTTCAAAATCATTTCCAACAACATGATAAGGATCAATTAAAGGATGACGCAAATCATGGAATGATAATGTTTTCTGTTTCTGAATATCGGGCAAGACAACATCAAACTGATCCACTTTTAAAATTGCCAAGCTCATTAATGCTTCTATATGCGCTAAACTTTCAAACCATTTTGGAACAGCATGACTATATTGCTTGAGCCACTTGGCATATTGATATTGAATATAATAATCAAATAATCCTAAACCATTTAAAAATAGAAAAGCAAAAATATTTTGACGATAGATAACCTTTTGACTTATACGCGAAAGTTGTAAAATAGCCTTTATAGCATCTTCTTGATGCATTATATTTGATTGTAATGATTTTAGATAAGATGAAGAAAATGAGTTGTTCACAATTTGTGCATAGCTCTGTGCATAACTTTCCAAACCTGTGGATAAGTATGCAATTGGTTCAAACATTTCCTGATGATAACGATATTTTAAAAACGTAAAACACAATTGTAAAACGACTCCTACTTCCAATATGGCTTGGCTATATGGTGTGCCCCATCCAAAACAGACACAAATCAAACTACAGCAGATAATCAAAGGTATAATAAATAAAAATCGTGATAATGTTGGAATGGACTGATTTTGAATATATGCCATCCATTTTTCAATGCCATTCTTTTTTTGTTCTGGAATCATTGAACCTAATGTTTCTAATCGAACAACAAATTCTGGCATATCTGCCAATTCTTTAACTGCTTTTTGACGTTCCATCATTTGATCATAGCTACTATCCTGAATCAGATAATCTACTAATTGCTTTTTCCCTTGTTGGGTAAATGCTACACAAATCATCTGATATAATGAATTTTGACCTAAAACATCCAAATCAAGGCTTTTATAGTCCTGATCACTTAAAAAAGCCTCTCCATTCTCTTCGAATTCTTTCCATTTCCCCTCTTTTCTATCTATATGATGCTTATATGTTTTCAAAAGGGATTGGATATAAAGATCTTGTTTTTTATAACGATTATGAATGATAACCATGCCTATAAATCCAATAAAGAAAATTCCTGCTAAAACATAGCCAATGTTTTGCCAATAATATCCCAATAGCAACAATACAATCATCGCGCAAAAAAAGACAAGCCTCAACACAGCAAACATATTGCAATAACGATGAATATATTGACTCTCTTTTTTTGTATTCATATATTCTTTTTCAAAATCAATAAAACTCATAATACCTCCACAGACTGTTTTTCAAATATTATAACTTCTTCATGACCCCAATATGAACGAGCTATTTCTTTAAAGCCCATAGCTTGCCAAAAAGCCTTTCCGTTTTTATTTTGAGATAAACAAGCTAGCTGTATCGTATATTGAGAATAATTCTGACATAATCTTTGAATAATTCTTTGACCATAATGATGATGCCATAAGCTTTCTTCTACTAGAAACAAGCCAATCCATAAATACGACTGATCATGTTTCATAGAAAAACGATAGCCAAGCATATAATCTATATAAGCAATCATTGTTTGATGTTCATATACTTTATAGTGAAAATGATTTCTTTCATCAAATCCTTCAGGACCTAACATATCCTGATTGATATAATCATAAGTTATTTCTTGAACATCCAATGAAAAATACGTTCTTTGACGCAAATAAAACTGATAAAGTTCTTCATCACATGAATGCACTAACTGATACTTCATATTTCCTCCATATAAAGAAAAACACGACAGAAATCGTGTTATCCTAAAAACATAAAATATACAAGAACTATGATACCTAAAACAATACGATACCATCCAAAAACTTTAAAGTCATGTTTTTTAATATAACTCATTAAAAACTTAATAACAAATACAGAAACAACAAAGGCGACAACCATACCAACAATAAGAATTGTTGCTTCCTGCATTGTAAAAGACAGACCAAATTTAACAATCTTTAATAGTGAAGCTCCAAACATAACTGGAATCGCTAAAAAGAATGTAAACTCAGCTGCAACGGTTCTAGATACGCCTAATAATAAAGCTCCTACAATCGTTGCACCTGAACGTGATGTTCCAGGGAAAATCGCTGCAATCAGCTGAAATACACCAATCAGTAAAGCTGTCTGAATTGTAATATTTCGTAATGAATGGATGCGACTATGTTGATGCGCATTTCTATTTTCAATCACAATAAACGCAATCCCAAAAACAATCAATGCTATAGATACTGTCTGATAATTATAGAACATTGCTTCTAGTTGTTCATCAAAGAGTACCCCAACGACTGCTGCTGGAATACAGGCTACTAATATTTTAATCCATAAGACAACCTTATCAACTTTTACATAAGATAATAGACCATCTTTAGCTAATGGATATGGATTGTCTTTTTTTCCAAAAGGAAAAAAATCATTCCAAAACAAAATAACAACAGCCATAATTGCACCTAACTGAATGACAACCTGAAACAAACTATAAAATTCCGGACTTACATCCAATTTAATAAATTCATCAAGTAAAATCATATGTCCTGTACTGCTGATAGGAAGCCATTCTGTCACACCTTCTACAATACCGAACATTATCGCTTTTATTATTTCAATCATTATTAACCCTCCTGATTGATTGTCTACTTGTATTACTATATATGAAATATACTCTTTTGTATATGCTTTTTGATAAAAATAATTATTTTCATCAATCTTTTTCTATAGATCTCGACTCAAAAGTACGACACTTTCAATATGCTCAGTATGTGGAAACATATCAACTGGATAAACATCATGACTTTGATAGCCAATTTTAGCAAACATTTTCAAATCACGTGCCTGCGTTGTTGGATCACATGATACATAGACAACCTGTCTAGGCTGTAAAGTACGAATTGCTTCAATAAAAGTTTTTGTACTCCCAGCACGTGGTGGATCCATAACAACACAATCCACTTTTTGTTTTTGAATAGCCAATTGATGCATAAACTCAGAAGCATCCCCATTAACAAAATGAATATTTGAAATATGATTCATTTTTGCATTGTTAATAGCATCTTTATAAGCTTCTTTGTTGATTTCCACCCCAATAACAGTTTGAACATATTGAGCCAAAAACATTCCAATCGTTCCAATACCACAATAAGTATCTAAAATGGTATCATCCTGATGTAAATTCAATAACGATAAAATGCGATGATAAAGAACTGTACACTGTTCATGATTAATCTGGTAAAATGATTGTGCTGATATTTTAAATGTTAAGCCACATAATTGATCAACAATAAATCCTTTTCCATATAGCACTTTTTCTTGTTTAGATAAAACTACACTTGTTTGTCTACGATTTGTATTTAAAACAACCGATTGAACAGATGGGCAGGATTTTATTAATTCCTGACAAAAATTTTTACTTCCCTTCATGACATGATCTGTTCCAACCAGAACAACGAGTGTCTGATTCGTTATGACTGCCCTACGTATTAAAACATGTCTTAAAAATCCTCTATTTTTCTTTTCATCATATATGGATACACGATATTTTTTGAGAATCTTCTGTATGGTTGATAAAACTTGATGTGTTTCATCATCATGCAACAAACATGATTTCATTGGTACAATGCGATGAGATGTTTCTTCATATAAACCATATTCATATTTTTGATTAAAAGCGACAATGACTTTATTACGATAATAATATGGTTTTTCCATTCCAGCAACATCATGAACGAAATGATGAGGAAATAGTTTTTGACACTTTTCTTTTTTTATAAGCAACTGTTTTTGATAATCCATTCCAATATACTGACAGCTACCACATTGTTTTTTGATTGAACAATCCATAAAATTCCTCTATAAAGTTGCTAAAAAGGCAACTAAACAATCATAACATCTTAAATAAGAAGCCAAATCTAATTTTTCATCAGGTGTATGAACATTTTCCATATGTGGTCCATAAGTTATAATATCTAAATCAGGAATTTTTTGTTTAAAAATACCCGTTTCTAATCCACCATGTGTTGCCTCTTCTTTTAATGTCTGATTGGCATAGGTTTGATAAAATTCTTTAAACTGTGCTCTAAAGCGTGAATGAGGATCATAATCCCAACCCGGATAATCATTAGATACCTGAATAGAAGCTCCATATAATAAAGCAATTGTTTCCAGTTGTAGACATAACTCATTACGTAAACTTTTTAAAGGTGAACGTAATGAATAATCAATTGTAAAGCTATTATCATGTGTACGTATGACCCCCATATTCAATGATAAAGTTGGTAGATGTTCAATTGCCTGTGACATTTCCAGCATTCCATTCAAACCTAAATACATAATTGAAATCATAGCTTCACTATCTTTTGCATTCACACAGACATGACATTCATCACAATGCAATTCCACATAAAATTCAGGATCACTGATTTCTAATTCCTTTCGAATATCTGTTTCATACTTTCCAATATATTGTGCTAATTCTTCATAAGATTGCTGACTTGCAAAAGCAACTGTACACTCTCTAGGAATTGCATTGTTTTTTAATCCTCCTGTAATATCAATCAAACGAATATCCATCCCATTTTTCAATAAATGATATAAAATGCGTCCCGCAATCTTATTAGCATTTCCTCTACCTAAATGAATACATCCACCAGAATGTCCTCCTTTTAAACCTTTCACTTCCAAAACATAAACTGGAGAATGATTATCTTCACCCGTGATTTCTTTGGTAATCAAAACATCATTTCCTCCTGATGATGACACACAAGTTTCCCCTTCTGCTTCATTATCTAAATTAATTAAACGTTTAGCTTTAAGTGATGTTGTATCTAAAGCCATTGCTCCACATAGTCCAACTTCTTCTTGAACAGTAAAGACACATTCCAATGCTGGATGAGATAAACTGTTATCTGTCAACAATGCCAACATATAACATACACCACAACCATCATCAGCTCCTAAAGTTGTCTCATTGGCATGTAAAAAACCATCTTCCACATAAAGCTTTAATGGATCAGTATCAAAATTATGCTGACTTTCTTTATTCTTTTCATTAACCATATCTATATGTGCCTGCAACATGACTGGTTCATGATCTTCATAACCTTGACTGGCTTCTTTAAACACAATCAAATTATGCATGTCATCACGCATATAACGAAGATGATGTTGTTTAGCTAAATCTTCAATATAATCCGCCAATTTTTCTTCATGGTATGAACCATGCGGAATTTGTGAAATTTCTTCAAAATAACGATATATAAGTATATTTGTATCTAATACTGACATTCTATTTTCCTCCAATCTTGTCACAATTATATCAACTTCCCTATCAGATGTCTATGCCAAAGCATTCTGCAATAATTTCATTTCATCTTCATTAAGTTGACGATATTGTCCATATTTCAATTGTTCATCTAAAACAATATGCGCAAATGCTATTCGTTTTAAACTAACAACTTCATTAGACATCGATAAAAACATTTTTTTGATTTGATGATATCTTCCTTCACATATTGTAACGAGGCAATGATAATCATCTTTTATTTCTAGCTCTGCTGGTAAACATTGATATGTCCTATCAATCATCATTCCTTTTTGAAAAGCCTCAACATAGTTTTCCGTTATTGGCAATTTTGTCTGCACTTCATATGTTTTTTCTACATGATTCTGTGGCAATAGAAGCTTTTTAGATAAAGATTTATCATTAGTTAATAACACAAAACCTGTTGTATCTTTATCCAGACGTCCAACACAATAACAATCATCTCGATCTATTAATTCTAATAGACAAGGATATTTCTGGTCATGCGCAGCACATATATATCCCACTGGTTTATTGATCATATAATAAACAAATGGCATTGCCTCAATCACTTTACCTTGAACTCTAATTTTATCCTCTTTACAAACAAGGTAATGTGGATCTTTCACACATTGATCATTAATCATCACATAACCTTTTTTGATCAATGTTTTACATTCTTTCACATTGCCCAATTGGTTTTTCATTAAGATAAGATATAAATATTTTTTAATGGGTATTTCTTCCTCTCCAGCAATCATTGGAACGTACATTTCCATTATTTTTAATAATAACAGGTACCAATGTGCCACGTGAATACTGTGGATTGTCCTTTAAAATATCAGCTAAAGCTGATAAACGTTTATGTCCATCCACACAAATGTAATGTTGATTTTCCTGATTGACAGAAATAGGAAATGAAAAACCAATTCTTAAAACTGATTGATAAAGTGTTTGAGGATATTTTTGATAGTTAAATTCTATCTGTGATATATCTATTTTCATTATACGCATTTTGTTATCTCCTTTATTTTATTGATTATATCATTTTTTTCAAAAAAGCAAAATCTTTATCTATTTCTATTTAAACATGATATAATGTTAAATAGGGAGGTATCTTATGAATATATTATTGAGCCGTATTTTAACCTATTTAAATGGAACCCTTTTTCATGATTATAATTATAAAATTTGTACATTCATTATTTTTCATTACCTTGAAATGGAAGATATGAGTGAAGAAGAATTTTTAAAAAAAGGATGTTTTAAAAAAGAAGAATTATATTCTTTTATTGCCTTACTAGGCTTTAAAGAATATGAAGAATTTAAGGAAACCTTAGTCAATCATCATCAGACACGTCTTAATCAAATTCGTGTCAGAATGATTGGTGTTGATAGTCGTGAATTCATTGAAAAAATGGATAAAGACTGTAGTGATGATGAAATGCAAAAAATCATAAGTGATATTTGTCAAAAGCTTTATCGTGCCAAAAGAATTGTTGTATTTGGTGCTTTATATCCAATATCTATTGCTATTGAACTACAAACTGATATGATTACATTTGGTAAACCTTTTATTCAATATCATAGTTATGATCCTATTGTTATGGATGAACATGATGTGGCCATTGTTATTAGTGCAACAGGTCGATACTTAGAAGGATTTAAAAAATCAAAAGCTGATGTACATATTGATAAAGCCCAGCAGATTTTAATTACCCAAAATAAAAAATATCTGAGAACAGAAACTTCACCAAATTGTAAAGTTATTTATGTTCCTGGTAAATTTGATAGTATTAATTTTAATTATCAAATTATGACAATTTGTGATTTAATTCGTCTACACTATTTTCAACAATATTACTTATAATACAAAAAGACTGTTACTCAAAACAGCCTTTTTTATATTTTATCCATTTGACTTACTTTTTATTGTAATAAGATATGATCAGTATAATCATGAGTATGTTGAGTATAAAGATGAATCAAGTCTTCCACCGTTAAATTTTGTTTGCGTTTTTCATCAATGAAATCAAGAATTCGCCCTTCACTCATAATAATGATTTTTTGTCCATATTGAATAGCATCTTCCATATTATGAGTAATCATTAATGTTGTCATCTGATTTTTTCTGACAATATTCGCTGTTAAATCTAAGACTGTCTTTGCAGTTTGTGGATCAAGAGCAGCAGTGTGCTCATCTAATAGTAAAAGCTGTGGTTTTGCATATGTTGCCATTAATAAAGACAATGCCTGACGTTGTCCTCCAGAAAGAACACCAACCTTTGTATCCATACGTTTTTCTAATCCTAATCCCAGCTCTTTCAATGCTTCCTTCATTTGTTGGCGTTGTAAGTGAGAAACTGGTTTTAATTTGAAGTAATGTCCCTGACAACCAGCTAATGCTAAATTTTCTTCAATAGTCATAGTAGGTGCTGTTCCTTTTAAAGGATTTTGAAAAAGTCTACCGATGAAGCGTGAACGTTTGTATTCTTTTAAATTTGTAATATCTTGATGATTCAAATAAATATGACCCTGAGCTGGAAGAATCGCTCCACTTATTGTTTGAAACAATGTTGACTTTCCAGCTCCATTACTACCAATAATTGTTACAAAATCCCCTTGTTGAATTTGTAAATTGACATGTGATAAAGCTTTCTTTTCATGAATTGTATCAGGATGAAAAACAACCGATATGTCCTGTAATTCTAACATACTTTTTTCCTCCTTACTTTTAATTTTGTCAAAATCAAAGCCAATACAACTAATAAAGCAGACAACAGTTTTAAATCTGTTGATGGAATCCCCATTTGTAAGGCTAAAGTGAGAATTCCACGATATATAAATGCACCTATCGTAACTGCTAATAATTGATAATGAATCTGATCTTTTTTTATAAATGCCATTCCAATAATAATACTTGCTAAACCAATGACCATCATTCCTGTGCCACTTTGACTATCCGCAAAGGATTGATGCTGAGCATATATAGCTCCAGACAAAGCCACAAGTCCATTGGATAAAGATAAACCTAAAATTTTCATCAAGTCAGCATTTATAGATGAAGCTTTAACCATATCTTCGTTATCGCCGCATGCGCGCAGCGCTAAACCAAGCTGTGTTTTTAAAAAATAATAAAGAACTCCAAAAATAACAGCTACAAACATGATAATCAATAAAAACTGTGAATATGGTTCGAAATTGGTCAATGGTGTAAATATGGTTGTAGAACCGAACAATGACAAATTAGGTGAATCATTCATAATTTTTAAATTTATAGAATAAAGTCCAGTCATAGTTAAAATCCCTGCAAGTAAAGATGCAATTTTCAACTTTGTTGTTAAAAACCCAGTCACAAGACCAGCCAGCATTCCTGCAATAAAAGCTGCACATAATGCCAAGTAAGGATGCCCAGAAAGTGTCAAAACAGCACTAACTGCACAACCCAATGTAAAGCTTCCATCAACTGTTAAATCAGGTAAGTTTAAAATCTTATAGCTCAAATATAATCCTAAAGACATAATCGCAAATATACCACCAAGTTCTAATGCTCCAATAATAACTATCATATTCATAACATGACCACCCCTCTACATCATAACCAATGAAGAATCTTGAATGATGTTTTCAGGTAATTCAACATCAATTTGTGTCATGACATCCTGATTCACATAAATCTTTAAATCATCCTTAAAAACCTTAACAGGAATATCACTTACATTTGCCCCATTAAGAATTTGATCAACCATATTGGCAGTTTCCCTTCCCAATTCTTCATAATCAATCCCTACACTTAAAAATCCACCATCCTGTACCATAGAATCTGCTCCTACATAAAGTGGAACTTGTGACTGAATACATGAATGACTGACAACGTTCATAGCACTGGCAATTGTATTGTCATTAGGAGCAAAAACAGCATCACATTGAGTTGCAAGAACATCAATTGCACTTTGAACTTCATTAACATTTGTAATAGTTGCTTCTTTAATTTCAAAACCATGCTTTTGTGCATAATTTTTAGCTTTTTGAATATTTGTTACTGAATTAGCTTCTCCTTTGTTGTAAATAACTCCTAAAGTTTTTAAATTCGGATTTATTTCAAGGGCTTTATCAAGAATCAAATCTACTTGAATCTCATCACTGGTTCCTGTTATATTTTTATCTGGTTTTTCTAAAGAAGTTGTCAGTTTAGCTCCAATTGGATCACTCACTGCTGCAAAAACAACAGGTGTTGTTGAAGAAAGCGATGCAACTGACTGAGCAACAGGAGTTGCTATCGCAACAACGACATCAGGATTTTCTGATGCAAATGTTTGTGTAATACTAGCTGCAATACTATTATCCCCTTGTGCATTTTTAAAAATATATTCAATATTTTGATTATCTTGATAACCTAACTCCTCCATTTGCTTATCAAAAGCATCCTTAATTGTATTTAATGATGTGTGTTCCATATATTGAACAACAGCAACTTTTTTCACAGTTGAGTTATCACCTTGACAACCCATTGTCATTGATAATATACATATTCCTATTAATACGTTTTTTAAAATTTTTTTCATAGTCTTATCTCCTTTATATTGTATTTTATTCATGTTTAACTAGAAAATAAGACACCATCGTTTCATTTTCATAAGAAAGCTCCTTTCTTATTGGCATATAAACAAAAAACACCTGTCCATCAAAGGACAGATGTTATAATCTGCGGTACCACCTTTATTGGTTATAAAAATAACCCACCTCATTAAAATGCCAACACATTTTTGCTTTGTAACGTAAGCTCACGTCGCAGGATACTCGTTACCTTTCCCCTTTGCCCTCATAGGTCCATTTACTTAACTGCCACTATCCAGCTTCCACCATCCTGGACTCTCTTTAAGTACATTTTCAAGTTTTATCTCCTACTCATTGGTTTGTTTATATCAAATTATCACACCTTTATTAAATTGTCAATATTTTTAGATAAAAAATAAATAATATCTATTTTTTTGTTAATTAAATAAACAAATAGCTGTAAAAATATAAAATATATTCTCCAAAAAACAAAGAAATAAGAATTCCCACACAAAGAAAACCAGCAAATGCGATATGATGATGGCGATGTGTTTTTTTATAAAAAAGTAAATATGATGCATAGATTCCACCCAATAAAACCGCTATCGTAAAAGCAAGTATAATCTTTATATATCCTAACATAAAGCCATTAACCATCAATAATTTGATATCCCCGCCACCAAAACTATCTGGAATCCAAAAATTGAGTAATAATAATGGCATACTTATAATCAATATACCTATCAAACGTTCCCACAATGAAACATCACTATAAGGCATTAATCCTAATACAATAAATATTTCTAAAATAATCATTTCATCAGGTATAATTTGCCATTGTCTATCTATTAATGAAATGGTTATAAAATCCATTATCAATAAAAAAAGAAGAATAGCCTTTATCATTTGAGATTCATAATAGACAAGTAAGACAAGCAAAAAACCACTCATCATTTCAAAGATAGGATAAAAAAGTGAAATGCGGTGATGACAATATCGACATCTTCCTTTTAACATCACATAACTGACAATAGGTATTAAATCAAACCATTGTAAAGGATGCAAACAATCAAAACAAAAACTTCTTCCTTTTACAATATCCAAACCAAGTGGCAATCGATCTTTACACACTTGAAAAAAACTTCCTATAACAGCACCCAAAATAAAAAACCATACATATAAAAACATCTTCATGTCCCCTTTCATAGATATTTTTATAGTTGGCTTTGTTTCATATTTCGATATTATTCTATCTTAAAATATATTCATTTTCAACAAAAAAATATTTGACATTTTTTATTTTTTCTATAAAATATGGAGTGCTGTAAAGCTATAGATTTCTCTATTTCTGATTAACAAATAGAAAATTCTATAGCTTTTTTTACGAAAGGAGAATCTCAAATTATGGAAAAAAGAAATCCAATGGCTTATAAACCTATTTTTCCCCTTTTGATGTCTATGGCCTTTCCGCCAATGATTTCAATGCTTATTCAATCATTATACAATATAGTTGATAGTATTTTTGTGGCACAGCTTGGCGAAGAAGCTTTAACAGCTGTTTCGTTAATCTACCCCTTACAAAACTTATCATTAGCATTTTCTTGTGGTGTAGGTATTGCTTTAAACGCCATTATCGCAAGACATTTAGGTGCACATAATGATAAAGAAGCATCATTTGTCGCTACTCAAGGCATTGTTATGACACTTTTACATTCCATTCTTTTTGTTGGAATTGGATTATTCCTTATAGAACCTTTTTTAACTCTTTTTACTCAAAATCAGGATGTCATACAATATGGAATCGAATACGGTTTTATTGTTATTACTTTTACATTTTCAACATTTATTCACTTAGCCATCGAAAAAATGTTTCAGGCTTGTGGAAATATGATCATTCCCATGATTATGCAAATGGTTGGAGCAATTGTTAATATTATTTTAGATCCAATACTTATCTTTGGATATTTTGGATTACCTGCTTTAGGTGTAAGTGGTGCAGCTCTAGCAACTATTATTGGACAATTTAGTGCCTGCTTTTTATCAATATATTTATTCTTACGCTATAATTCACATATCCATATTTCATTCCGTCATTTTCGTATTGATTGGCATACATTTAAAAACTTATATTCAATAGCTATTCCATCTGGAGTTATGATGTGTTTACCTTCTGTTTTAGTTTCAGCATTAAATGGTATCCTTGCTCCTGTGTCTCAAACTGCCGTTGCATTCTTTGGTATCTATTATAAACTGCAAACATTCGTTAATATGCCAACAACAGGAGTTGTACAAGGAATGCGTCCAATTATGAGTTATAATTATGGAGCTCATCAAAGAAATCGTATGGATCAGACATTAAAAATGGCAACTCTTACTATTGGAACTATTCTATTATTTGGTACATGTCTATTCTTTATTTTCCCAGCTCAAATTCTTCAAATGTTTAATGCCAATCAAGATATGCTTATGGTTGGAATAACTGGATTACGTATTTTATCATTAAGTTTTATCTGTTCTACATTTGCCATTGTTATGTCTGGAGTTTTTGAATCATTAGGAAAAGGACCTATTTCTTTAATCATTACACTCACAAGACAATTTATCATCATTATCCCATTATCCCTTATTCTTTTACCACTTGTTGGCGTAACTGGTATCTGGTTAACATTTCCTTTATCAGAGCTGATTGCCTCATTCATTGCTTTTCTTTTATATCAAAAAGTTTATAAAAAAATAAAAATAGGAAATGAAAATTAATGATTCATTTCCTTTTTTTTACAAAAATTTAATATATGATAATGTTGTACATTTGATTCTTTTCTTACCATTTTTCAATGATATTCAAAATAAAACAAAGTTATAAAAACAAACAGTTTTATATACATAATATTATCCATGTATAATAGCTACAGCTAAATGAACACCTCGTTTAAACTGTATAAATCCATACTCATAAACAAATTCATTCACACAGTTTTCTAATTCTTCAACTTCTTCTTCACTCAGTATTAATTTTCTATTTATAATACGTTCATGAAATTGATCCATTAAATCAAAATAACGAATATGTATCTGTTCCAGCATCATTTCTTCATCTTGATTTAAAATAATATCAGAAGAATATATATCTTTTAAAACATTATCCATATCACACATAGTTCTCTTCTCCTTACTGAGATGATCATAAGAACTAAACTGTTTTTTCA
Organism: Massilimicrobiota sp. An80; assembly: GCF_002159255.1. Lineage (NCBI taxonomy): Bacteria > Bacillati > Bacillota > Erysipelotrichia > Erysipelotrichales > Erysipelotrichaceae > Massiliimicrobium > Massilimicrobiota sp. An80. The sequence goes on along the minus strand of NZ_NFHI01000019.1, from coordinate 15,557 downwards.
AACAATGAGCAATTTTTTAATGGCAAATGATTATGCTGTCCAAATATTTTTCTTTTAACATGATGTAAATCCACTTTATTTGGTAATATATATGATTCATCCTGAAAATCTTTAAAATCGCATAACACTATTCTTAATCCAAAATATTGACCCTGATAAGCAAATTCATTTAATAATTTTCCAATAACATACATAATCTCACTATGAATATTTGTATAATTTCTTAATTTCTCTTCTTTTTTATAAAAATTCAACTGCATGTCATAGAATTGAATTTGAATACAACGAATTCCATAGTCTTTTTCTTTAAGTTGCTTGACTAAATTGAAGCTTAGATTTTGTGCTATTATTAAAGCTTCTCTGGCATTTAAAAAAGTATCTTGATTATCTTGACCGAATGATTGAGGAAGGGTATGAACTGTTCTATGTATTTGAGACATTTCATCTCTTTTTTGAGAGCATATATTCTTCCCGAATATTTTTACTGCCTGATAAAAACTTAAAATTCTATATGATTCATAACTGTGCATATAAATCCATTTGGCAAATTCTTGATGAAAACTGAATCCTATATGTATTGAAATACAAAGTTCATCTGCTATTCTTTGCTGAATACATTTCATAAGTTTGATAGAATCCATACCAAATACATATTGAGATTTTGTTAAATCAAAAAATATATCATTTCTTTCTTCTTCAAAGACATCATTACAATATTCATATAAAATATTTTTTATTTGCTCTTTATAGAAACAATATTCATCCATGTTTCTTTGTTTGTTGATGAGTTCTTGATGAATCAATCTCTTTTTTATAATGAAATTTCTCTTTTTCTCTATTTGATCTATGCATTCTTCAAAACAAATATATCCAATTAAAGTTTTCCACATATTTCTCACTCCTCGTCAATTATTATATATGACCTTGTTGCATATTTCAATATTTTTATGCAACTTATTTTATTATTTTTGATTTTTTCTTTATTTTAGATGTATTTTATACTATAATATGCATATAGGAGGTTGACTATGGAACTCAAAGACATTATTAAGGATTATAAATATAGGCATCAACTTACAAATGATGAAATTGCTCAAAAACTAGGAGTCACGAAATCTACTGTCAGTCGTTGGATTTCAGGAGATGTCAAAAGAATTCAAGATGAAACATTAAAAAGATTGAATGAACTCCTTGGTTATGATATTGAACCCGTTATCAAAGGAAAGTCCATTCATTTAAAGCGTCCTATTTTAGGTTATGCAAAAGCCGGATATGATATGTATGGAGAAAATAACTATATGGGTGAAGAAGAAGTCACAGAAGAAGATTTTTATAAGGGAGATTATTTTTTGCAGATTCAAGGTGATTCCATGACTGGATCAGGAATAATGGATGGAGATTTAGCCCTTATTAAACAATGTTCCTATGCCTCAACAGGTGATATTGCAGTTGTCATGATTGGTGGTGAAGAAGTAACAGTGAAGCGTATTATCAAAAAACCAGATATGCTTATTTTGGAAGCCACAAACCCACTTGTTGAAAATAGATATTTTTCTAATGAAGAAGTTGAACAACTTCCTGTTCGTATCATTGGTAAAGTCGTTTATACAAAAACTTATTTTTAAACAAAAAATCTCATTCATGTTTTGAACTCTAAAGCTAATCTAACTTTAAGGGTTCACTCCATTTATGAGATTTTTTATATATCACAAGACATACAAATCAAATGCTTTTCTTCAACAAAATTATTTTTACTATAAAATCCTTCACTTAAAAAACCACGAATTGTCTGTAAAACCATTCTCTCTATATGCAATTTGATACACTCTTTTTTTGTTTGTTGTAATAGATAACTTCCTAAATGTTGCCCATGCAATTCTGGTAAAATGCAGACTTCATCAATCCATAGCTCTTTCTTTTCTAAATAAGTCATTTGACGCCCTAGTATCATACCTATCAACTGATTATCTCGATATAGAACATATCCCAAAGCATATGGTGAAAGTAGCATTTCTTTCAATCGCTGATAAGACTGCTCATAAGTCCACGTTTCATTCCATGGTTCTTGCATAAAACATTGCTGAAATAATATTGAACACTTATTTAAATGATAATATTGCATGGGAATAAAACACATTTCATGACTTTCAAGTTCTAAAAACATATCATACCATGTCACTCCACCATGGATAGATTGAGAAACTCCCAAGCAACTATAACCAAATTGTTTATAAAAATCTATTAACTCTTTTTTACAAGTCAGTACCAAGCCTTTTTTACCTCTTGTAAGAGCCAAATCAATAAAAGCATTCATTAATTTTTGAGCAATCCCATGATGTTGAAAAGTTGGTAAAACAGCTAAACCAAATATACTTTGATATGGATGATTGAAATCATGTAAGGATGCATCTTCATAATATTGATCAATTAAAAAACGTGTTGAAATCATTGCCCCATTGATAAATCCAGCAATCTGTCCTTCTATAACGGCTACTAAAAAACAATCAGGAAAAGCAAGAAATCTTTGTTGAAATTGTTGTTTAGTTGCAGCTTCTTGAGCAGGAAAACAAATTCTTTCAATTTCAGCAAGTTTTATTAAATCTTGCTCTTTGGCTAATCTTATTTCCATATATACTTTTTATAAAAAAAGACATTAATGTTTGATCAATGTCTTTATTCACCCATAGAAAGCAAGAATGCTGCACTATCTTCCAATCTTTGTTTTGCTTCTTTAATTTCCTGAAATTGTGCATCTGGGCATGTTTCAAACTGCACTTTTTTTGTTAATTTCTTTAATTGATTCAATTCATTTTTAATTTGTGTCCTTACAGTTTTATCTATTTCTTTATGATGTTTTGCTAAACTGGCTTCTACTCTTGACATTAATGTTTCTAAATCATTTTTAAAAACAAGTCTTTCTTTTGTTTTAGCATCCTGCTGTTCAAATTGTTTAGCTTCATGAATAGCTCTTTCAATATCTTCATCAGACATATGAGAACCATTTTCAATAGTAATACTTTGCATATTTCCACTAGCCAAATCTTTTGCAGAAACACTTACGATACCATTAACATCAATATCAAAAGTGACTTCAATTTGTGGAACTCCTCGCATTGCACGCTTAATCTTTTTAAGTTTAAATTTACCTAAACTTTTATTGTCTTTAGCTAAAGGTCTTTCCCCTTGTAAAACATTAATTTCAACTTGTGTCTGGAAATTAGATGATGTTGTAAAAATTTGACTATGACTTGTTGGAATTGGTGTATTTCGATCAATTAATGGAGTTGCAACTCCCCCTACTGTTTCAATAGATAATGTCAATGGTGTCACATCTAATAATAAGACATCATAATTTCCCATTGCAGTCACATCACCAGATAATTTACCACCTTGAATTCCTGCTCCCATAGCGACACATTCATCAGGATTTAATGATTTACTTGGTGTAATTCCAGTAACTTCTTTGATTTTATCTTGAACTGCTGGAATACGTGAAGACCCACCTACAAGAATAATCTTATTCAATTCAGCAGGTAATAAACGTGCATCATTTAACGCATTTTGCATTGGGAGAATTGTTCTTTCAACTAATTCTCTAGTAATACGATTAAATAAATCTCTTGTGATTGTCATTTCTAAATTTTGTGGTCCTGCAGATGTCGTTGTAATAAATGGTAAAGATACAACAGTAGAAGTCATTGAAGATAATTCAATTTTTGCTTTTTCAGCGGCTTCTTTGATACGTTGCATAGCCATTAAATCATTTCTCAATGAAATCCCTGAGCTTTTCTCAAATTCAGTTAAAATATGTTGTGCTAATAATTCATTAAAATCATCACCACCTAGATGATTATCTCCTGATGTTGATAGTACTTCAATCACTCCATTACCAATTTCAATAATAGAAACATCAAAAGTTCCTCCACCCAAGTCAAAAACCATCATTTTTTGCCCATAACTATTTTCTAAACCATATGCCAATGCTGCTGCAGTTGGTTCATTAATAATACGCATAACTTCCAATCCAGCAATTCTTCCAGCATCTTTTGTAGCTTGACGTTGGGCATCATTAAAATAAGCAGGTACTGTAATAACAGCCTGTTTGACTTCTTCTCCTAAATAATTTTCAGCATCTATTTTTAATTTCTGTAAAATCATGGCAGAAATTTCCTGGGGTGTATACTCACGATTGCCAATTTTCTTTTTATAATCAGTTCCCATTTCACGTTTAATAGATGAAATTGTCCCCATTGGATTTGTAACAGCCTGTCGCTTAGCACTTTCCCCTACAAGTCTTTGTCCATCACGTGTGAATGCTACAACGCTTGGTGTTGTTTTCGCTCCTTCACTATTAGGAATAATGGTTGTTTTTCCATTTTCAATAAAAGACATACAACTATTTGTTGTTCCTAAATCAATACCAATAATCTTACTCATAAATCATTCTCCTTTAATAACATCTACAACAACAACTCATAAAAATATTAAACATCAATAACGAATAACAGCAATTAGCCATATTAGCATATGGTGACGTATAAGTTTGCTGTGTCTGACGATATTGACCACTTCCAGCCTGCAATTGCTGAACCAAGAAAATATATTGTAAATTACCAGGTTCCATTTGCGCTGCTGTTTGTGCATATTCTAATGCTGTTGCATTATTTCCTATACCATTCATAGCTAAAGCACTGTAATAAAACCATATTGATGAACGATTACGAAGCTGTTCCAAAATATGAAGAGCATCCTGATAACGACCAGCTTGAATAAATGCCGCAACATCTTGAAAAGCCGCCTGATCATTACCCTGATATTGATAAGTCGACTGTGAACTTTGACCATATGTTTGATTCGTAAATCCTTTTTTTCGATTATCCATGATCGTTTTATATGCATTTTGTACCTGTTTAAACTTTTCAGTATATTCAGCCTGATGTTCACTATTAATATTAGCATCAGGATGATATTTTTTACTTAATGTTCGATAAGCATGTTTGACTTCATCATCTGATGCATTTGGAGAAATTCCTAATACTTGATATGGGTCCATTTACTTCTTATCCTCCATTCTTTTTTGATAACGTAATTCATATTGACTCCAAACACCACTATATATGATATTCCTTAAAATTTCAACATTTTCCTCTATTGGAAGATATTCAAAAGCTTCGGCAGCTCTTGAAATCATCATTTCTAATAAATCATGGCATCTCTCTTCAAAATGTTCATCATGAAAATGAGAAATAAATGGATTATAGTTATTGTCTTTTAGATCTTTTTCAATATCATCATAGGCATCTAGTAAATAAATATATTTACCTAAAAAAAATCCAAATTCCCTCAAATAATCTTGCCAGAGATCATCTTGAAAACAGCAAATTTCAGCCATGACTTTTCCAAAACATCCGGAAATATCATCAATACGAACATCTTCCATTTTTTCATACTCATGAATCTTGTCCAATTGTTTTTCAATCATATCTATCTTTTGTGGAAATTCTTTTTTTATAGATTGATAACTATGATTCAAAATTTTCTTATAGACCTGTTTTGACATCTTTTGATCATCAATCCAATCATCATCACATTTAAGATATGTTAAAGCAATTGTCATTTTAGCAGCATATTCAACATATTCATTTTGTATTTCCAGATGCTTTTTCAGTGGATGTAAAAAGCATCTACGATAGCTTGATTGATTGTGTGGTTCATATAAACCAGATAATAAAATAGCTAAAAATGTCATATCATAATTTAAAGCCACACGTCCCTTTAAACCATAATTATCATTTATAGTTCGACATAGCCCACAATAATATGACTGATAGATATCAAAATCTTTAAATTTCATTTCTGGTTTATTGATTACTATATATCCAAACATCATAATCTCCTTATCATAATAAATCATGATTAGTATAGTGTGAAGATATGAACGAAACATGAACTTATAGAAACTTTATTTTAAAAATGTTAAAATAAAAATGAAAGCTGGTGAATGGTATGAAAATCTCAAAAGAACAGCCTGTTTTAGAACCTTTGGCCAATCGTTTAAGACCTCTGACATTGGACCAATATGTAGGACAAAAACATCTTGTTGGTAAAGGTAAAGTGTTATGGCAATTTATACAAAATGATCAGATTCCTTCTATGATATTCTGGGGTCCTCCAGGAGTTGGAAAAACGACTCTGGCAAAAATTATAGCCCAAACAACAAAAGCACATTTCATTGATTTTAGTGCTGTCAATAGTGGTATTAGAGAAATAAAAAAAGTCATGCAAGATGCCATACAGACACATCTTCAAGGAATTAAAACAATTGTTTTTATCGATGAAATTCATCGTTTCAATAAAGCACAACAGGATGCTTTTTTACCATATGTAGAACAAGGAAGTATTACTCTCATTGGTGCAACAACTGAAAATCCTTCATTTGAAATCAATTCAGCATTATTATCACGTTGTAAAGTTTTTGTCTTAAATGCTTTAAATGTTGATGATATCATGGAACTTTTGCAACATGCTATTGAAGATCCTAGAGGTTTTGGTCACTTTCATGTTGATATTGATTCTTCCAGTTTATCAATGATCGCTCATTTTGCAAATGGAGATGCTAGAGTTGCTCTTAACACATTAGAAATGGCTTTTTATAATGCTCCTCGTGATCATGATCACATCACTATTACTCCTCAAATTATCGAACAAATGACAAGTCAAAAATCATTATTATATGATAAAAATGGTGAAGAGCATTATAATTTGATTTCTGCATTACACAAATCAATGCGTAATAGTGATGTCAATGCTGCTATTTACTGGTTAGCCAGAATGCTGGAAGCTGGTGAAGACCCTTTATATATTGCACGACGACTTGTTAGATTTGCAAGTGAAGATATTGGTATGGCTGATAGTAGAGCATTAGAAATTGCCATTGCAGGATATCAGGCTTGTCATTTTATTGGAATGCCTGAATGCAGTGTCCATCTTACTCATGTTGTCACTTATTTATCTTTATCAGTTAAATCTAACGCTTTATATGTCGCTTATGAAGCTGCTAAAAAGGATGCATTAAAAACAATCGCCAAACCAGTTCCCTTACATTTACGCAATGCTCCTACCCGTTTAATGAAAGATTTAAATTATGGTAAAGGTTATCAATATGCACATGACTTTCAAGATAAACTGACAACTATGACTTGCTTACCTGAATCACTTCAAGACAGAGAATATTATCATCCAACAAATCAAGGAAATGAAAAAAAAGTCGCACTGCGACTTCAACAAATTCAACAATGGAAACGTAAACATCAAAAATAAAAGGTTAATGGCCTTTTATTTTTGTGTAACTTCATTAATAATATTGATAGCGTTTAAAGTTCTTGGAAAACCAATATAAGGTTGACATTGTGTAATCACATCAATTAACATGTCTCTACTATTTCCAACTTGTATATTAGCCATAGTATGAGCACGCAACTGATTTTCACAGCCACCTAAAGTTGCCAACATAACAAAAGTTAACATTTCTCTTATTTTTAAATCAAGCCCCTGACGTGTATAAAAATCTCCAAAACAATGTGCAGATAAATAATCTTGGATATGTTTTAATTCTTGAGGTGCATGATTATGATTAGCTTGAATATTCTCACGACCAAACGCTTCACTTTGAACATCAAATCCAGCCTGGAATCTTGTTTCTTCTTCTACTGTTGATTGATCTTCCAAAGGTAATTCAATTTGATTTTCAACAAAAACATCATGAACAGCATCAAGAGCTTCTTTCACTTTGCCTACACCAATATATGGAGTACATTGATAAATGGCTTCTTTCATTTCAACTGGAGTCACATTAGCCTTTAAAGCTGCATAAACATGTTCTTTTAAAGATTCTAAAGTCATATTCGTTGTATTAACAACAATTAAAATCAATTCTCTAAGACGCAAATCAAGATTACCATGCTGATAAACATCACCATAAATATAATGAATCATCATTTCCTCGTATGCTAAGTCATGAGGACAAAAATGATTTTTATGCAATGACTGATATAATTCTTTTGCTTTTTCAATATCTCTCATAAATAAATTTTCCTCCTTGATAATTTTATTTTAAAACTTTAAAAATAACCTGTCTAATACTTATTATGTATTTGTAGCCATACTTTTTAAGCATGAAATATTTATTTATGAAAATATGTATAAAGTTCTTGAATAAAACGCGTCGCTGTAGCCGAAAAAACTTGATGTTTTTTCCATACAATAACCGCTCCAGTTTCATAGGCTGGTTTTAAAGGAACAAAACGAACCAATGATTGATTTGACATATATACAATTTTGTCTAGACACAACGCATATCCTAACCCTTTCTCTACTAAAATAGCAGCATTATATATCAAATCATAAGTCGCAACAATATTTAAATCACTAATATCCAATCCCATCCAATGTGCCAGTTCATTTTGGACAATTAAACGATGTCCTATAAGGAGTGGTAATTTTTGTATATCTTCAGGTGTTACATACTCTTTTTTAGCGATTTCGCTATTTAAAGGTGCAATAATACCCCATGCTTCTTTATATTTTAAACGTACAAAATCATATTTTTCAATATCAACTGGTTCTGTAAGTAACCCTATATCTAAAAATCCCTGATCAATTTTCTGTTTAACATCATCAGCATTGCCACTATACAAATGATATTGAATACGCGGAAAGCGACGATGAAAATCCATCATAAATTCTCCTAACTGATGCATAGCATTAATTTCTCCTGCACCAACAAAAATCTCCCCTGCTATTAATTCATCAGCCGCTAAAAATTCCTTTTCAGTTTTATCAGCTAAATTAATAATTTCTTCTGCTCTTCTTCTTAACAACATGCCTGCATCTGTTAAGGTAACCTTATTTTTTCCCCTAATTAATAATTGCGTATTCAATTCTTCTTCTAATTGTATAAGCTGTCTTGATAAAGTCGGTTGTGTAATATGCAATACTGCTGCTGCACGTGTAATATTTTCTTCTCTTGCAACTGTTAAAAAATATCTCAATATTCTAATTTCCATGATAAGCCCCCTTTTTACTATTGTACTAAAAAAAATAACTTTTTTATACCTTTTCTTTTGATGGATAACTACGCAAATGATTTCAATTGACTTTATTGGCTTTATTGGCTTTATTGGCTTTATAACACAGGAGAAAGTATCAAAAAATCATTTCATACTTTCTTATGTTATAAAGATATATTGCATTTTATACTCAAAAACATTATGATAAAAAACAAGGAGATGAAAACATATGAATTATTCTATCAGTGATGTTTCTAAAATCATGAATTTACCTGTTTCCACTTTAAGATATTATGATAAAGAAGGGTTGCTTCCTTATATTGAACGTAAAGATTCCGGTTATCGTATTTTTAAAGAGGATGATATTCGTATGCTTGAAATTATTGAATGCTTTAAAAACACGGGTATGTCTATCAAAGAAATAAAGCATTTCATCGAATTAGTCAAACAAGGCGATATTTCTTTACAACAACGTTATGAATTGTTTGTAGAACGTAAAAAAACTGTTGAAAAACAAATGCAAGATTTACAAAAACAACTTGATTTAATTGATTATAAATGTGAATATTATCAAAAAGCGCTCAAAACTTATAATCAAAATAAACATCATAGTGATGAAAACAAATCACTATGATGTTTTTTCACATAAAAAAGCTGATAACATTTCATTTACCAGCTTTCCTTATGCTTTTATATAGATATACGATCTTGTTCATAACGCCTTAAACTTTTCATAATTTCCTCAGTTGCCTGCTGTGGACTATTTTTTAAAAATCCATCTTTAAATTCATAACTGATATTTATAGAATCATCAGGAATTTGATCAATATACTCATTAGAAAAACCAATTTTCCAACATTTGTTTTCACGATAAGCATATAATGTCATATCATTAACATCATTGACATCATGAAACAATTGCTTTACGAGTTTATATAAAGCATATGGTGAAATATAATACACCTAACCTCGCCTCTTTTCATATTTCTATTATATAAAATAAAAGCCCTTTCAACAATAAAAAACTTAAATTTTTTTTATTTTTTATCAATATATATTGTCAAATAGATGTCGAGTGATATAATAAAAAAGCATTTAAGGGAGTGTTATCAATGAAAAAAGATCATCAAGATGCTATTCTTCATTTTTTGATGGCTATGATAGGTGGTTTCTTAGGTGGATATGCTATTTTTGCTAGAATGAATATTTTTGGATCTGCACAAACTGCCAATTTAATTGAACTGATCAAAAATATATTTGGAGCTAATTATGTGGAATCTTTAATGCGAATAGGTGCCCTTCTTATATATATTCTAGCAATAATGATTGCCACAGTTTTAACATATAAATCTCAATGGAATCTTAAACACCTTGTTTTATATCTTGAAATGATATGTATTGTTATATTGGGATTTATTCCTGAAGACATACCGCCAATCATTGCTTTGTATCCTTGTTTTTTTGTTACAGCATTTCAATGGTGTATTTTCAAAGGCGCTATGGGATATACAAGTTCTACTATTTTTTCAACCAATAATATCAAACAGACTGTTGTATCATTGACAGAATATTTTTTAATACAGGACACCACAATCAAACAAGAAAAACTCAAAAAAGGTTGTTTTTTTGGTGGCACTTTATTAGGTTTTCATTGTGGTGTTGCTTTGTCGTATCTTCTATGGTCCATTTTTTCTTTAGCAGCCATTTGGTTTTTAATGATTCCTGTTTCCATTAATTTAGGATATTTAATATATATTGAAAAATATGCTTATCCAATTCAACATATAGAAAAGATGATTTGACACCAAATCATCTTTTTTCATATCTATCACTATTACCTATATTCAATGAAATCTCAATATATATTTTTTACTGTTATTTCAACTTAAATTCATCATAGAGTTCTTATGACTTATCGTCTTGTCTAATCACATTTTTTAAATAAAATTGATGATTGTCATATTCATATACAAAAATACAACAATTTCCAAATCCTTTTTTTAATTCTTCTGTTGGATCTTGCCATGCTCTTAAAAAATTAAAACAGGCGCCACCATGACTTACTGCCAAAACAGAATAATGATCTTCTTTTTCCATGATGGCAGTTAATGTATCAACCATTCTCTCTTTTAAAGTATTATTAGATTCACCACCAAATTGCAAATAATAGGTTTCACATTTTTGAGGATCATTTTCTGCCAAATAATCATGTTCTCCTTCTAGTAAGCCATAATTATTTTCTTTAAGTCCTTTACATCGCTGATATGGCATGGACGTTATTAATTCTAATGTATCACAACATCTTTCACTTGTTGAACTATAAGCATGATCAAAATGAATCTGATGTTCCTCAAACCATTTTTTTGCTAAAAGGGCTTGTTGAATTCCTTTCGATGTCAATGGAGAATCACACCATCCTTGAATCTTATGAAGAACATTAAACAAGGTTTCACCATGACGCATGAGGTATAATGTTTTCATTAATGTTCACCCTTTAAAACAAATGCTTCACCTGGAGCCAACACATGTATTCTATCAGGATTGATGACTCTTTGGTATAAATCTTCAGGATTACCATTAAATGGTGTCATATCTGGAGCATCAACACTACCCCAATGTATACAAATCAAATGAGCTTGAGGGTATGTATTAGCCAATTGAATTGCTCCATCCAAAGTAATATGCCAATCATTATCAGCAAAATCAAATAATATAACATCTGGTTCAGGCATATGCATATGTTCATCTAATAAACGTGAATCACCAGGTAACCAAATTGTTCCATCAGGCGTTTTTAACCAATAACCACAATAATCTTTCTCTTCCCAATAACGATATTGCCATTTTTTCGAACCATTTTGCCAGTTATGTTGTGCTCGAGTTAATTGAACAGATAAATCCTGTACTTGAAAAACATCATCAATATCATGCTTTTCAGTTTGAAATCCTTCTTCATTCATAACATCTGCAACATAATTAGGAGCATAATATTTTTGACAAACATTTTGTACATGACGGCAAGTAGGTCGAGAAAAATGATCATTATCTATATGAGTAATCAATATACCATCTAATTGTGGAACATCCTGTGATAAAATAGGCACTTCATACAACAAAGGTATATCAAATCCTTCTAATACAGGGTCAATCATAACATTTGTCTGATAACTGTGTATCATAATGCCTGCACCACCTAGCCAATAAATACGTGTTTCCTGGTCACTATAAAAGGCTTCCTTTGTTATAGGAATGGAAGCAGGAGCAACCGCCTGCCCTTTATTATTCTTAACTATATTTCTCATCAAAAAATCTCCTTTCTTTTATACTTTTATTTTAGTATAAAAAGAAGGAGATTTCTATTTATATATTTTTTGTTTTGTCTAAAAATGGACATTTCTATGAATTTGTCTATTTCTGATAAGGATGAATTGAATTGTCACTATCTTGAAATAATTTATCCATGCCTAGTCCTCGCATCTCAACAATCATTTGAACAATCTCTTCACATGGAACTGGCATATCAGAAAGAATCCAAGATAATGTCATACTGCTAGATGCATGAGCATGATAGATTGTTGCAAACCTTAAAGCATCTGGCATAGGTTCTTTGCCATAAAGCTCCTGATGCCACTTTAAATCAAAAGCTTGACAATGATCAACAATATAATCCTTTAAACAGTTCTGCCCTTCCATTTGACACGCCTGTTTCATAAACCAGTGATATTTTTTTATATTTTCAAAAGTCACTAATAGTGAATCATGAAAATCAATATTCATATTCTGATCATGAAAATCAGGAACAATAAATGTATCATAAACATAGCAAATCAAATCATTCTTATCTTTAAAATGATTATAAAATGTTTGTCTGCTGACACCTGTTTCTTTTAAAATTTGCGATACTGTCAAAGATTCTAAAGGCTTTTTTTGAGTCAATTCTAACAAAGCTGTTCCTAATATTCTTTTTACATCAATAGACATATATTCACCTGCCAACATTAAACAATTAAATAATCAAACCTTTCAATTTTTTCAGTTTCGGCGACCATTAAGAAATGATCATTTACACGTAAGACATGTTCCGGATTAACATAAAGTTCAATTTTCTGTGTTTCCATATCACGTTGTCCTAAAATATTGATTCCATATTTTTTTCTTAAATCTAAAGAAGATAACGTATGTCCAACCCATGCCTGTGGTACTTTCATTTCCACTAAGCTATAATTTTCATCAAGTTCAACCAAATCAGTTATGTTCTTTCTAAGCAATGTTCGTGCGAGTCTTTCTCCCATTTCTTTTTCAGGACGAATAATACGATCAGCACCAATTTTTTCTAAGATAGATTTAAATCTTTTATTCTTAGCTTTTGCGATAATATATGGAATACCAATTTCTTTTAAATTCAAAACACCTAAAAGACTTTCTTCTAAATGATTACCAATAGCAACAATACCAACATCAAATTCTTCGATTCCTAAATCAATCAAAAAATCTTTATCAGTAATATCTCCAATAACTGCCTTTGTAGCAAATTCTGAAACTCTTTGTACACATTCAGGGCATTTATCTACTGCCACAACCTCACAACCATACTGTGATAATGTTTTGGTAATTGTTGAACCAAAAACACCTAACCCTAATACTACAACTTGTTTACTTTTCATTTTCCCTATCCTATCAGAACATCACCAACTGGATAAACGATGTCCTTTCCTTTCTTTTGTTTATATTTCTTTGCAAAGACTAATACCATTGTCATTGGCCCAATACGTCCAATATACATTAATATAATAATAACTATTTTTCCTATGACAGTCAAAGTTGGTGTGAGTGATGCAGATAAACCAACTGTTCCAAATGCTGAGAAGACTTCAAAGATTAAATCAATAAAATCTGCACCTTCATTCATCGACAATATAAATAATCCCAACGAACAAACAAAGAAACTTAATATAGCAATAGTCAATGAACGTTTCACGACCTGATCATCAATACGACGTTTAAACATTGTGACAACTTCATAACCATTCTGTAAAGAATGTAAATACATTAATGCAATGACTAAAGTAGCTGTTTTAATTCCCCCAGCTGTTCCTGCTGGTGAACCACCAATAAACATGAGAATAGACATAAATAATTTTGTCGAATCATGTAAAGAGGCCATATCAACAGAAGCAAATCCAGCAGTTCTCGTTGTCGTAGACTGGAAGAAACTTGCTAAAATTTTATCACCCCATGATAGTGGTCCTAATGTTCCTGGATTATTATATTCAAGGAATAAAATGACTAATGTTCCCCCTAGCAATAATGAGACTGTTGCGAAAAGAACAATTTTTGTATGAAGAGATAATGATGAGAAAAATGTCTTTATCCTAAAAAATTTAAAATTTTCTTTATAGTGACGCCAAGACATTCTTAAATCAATCCAAACAACAAATCCCAAACCTCCAGCAATAATCAAACCAGCAATCGTCAAGTTCATTAGAACATTTGTTTGATAAGGAATCAAAGAATTAGGACCAAGAATATCAAAACCAGCATTACAGAAAGCTGAAATTGAATGCCAGAATCCATAATAAATTCCTTTCACAAGACCAAATTCAGGAACAAAAACAATACATAATAATAATGCGCCAACAATTTCAAAAAAAGCTGTATATTTAATAACTCTTTTAATATAAACGCCAATGGCAGCCATAGAATTCTGATTTAATGCTTCCTGCATAATAATTTTATTTGTATATGTTAACCTTTTCCTTAAAGCATAAATGAACATATTCAATAAGGTCAAGAATCCCAATCCACCAATTTGAATAAGCAAAATAATAATAAGTTGTCCAATGAGTGTATATTGATCAGCGACAACAACTGGCACCAAGCCAGTTACACAAGTCGCTGATGTTGCAATAAACAAATGATCAATGTATGGAGCAACTGCTCCTTGATTTGAAAATGGACAAGCCAATAACAAAGAACCTACCAGTATTACCATAAAAAAGCTAAAAGCAATACGTCGCATAGGTGAAAAGACTTTCTTTTTCTTTGATTTATGAAAATCAACCGTTTCCATCTTTCTCCTCCATAAATATTAACATTTGATATAAAATATCATATATTTTTATAAAACAATTATAAAATAATCTATTTCAACACATATCTTTTCCTATATGACAACTCCCTTCAAATCTGTTTATAAAAAAACAGATTCCTAAAAGAATCTGTCAAGATATTTTATTTTACACATATAAAGTAAAACTCTCGAATAAATAAAGCGTATTAGCTTTATGACAGACTCCACCACTTATTCGATCTCCATTGTAACACAGTTAACTTTTTTGTCAACCAAAACAATAGGTTTTATCTTATTTTGTCTGATTCAAATATGATAATGTCTCAATGTATCAAGATTGATAATGTCCCAACATGTTGGGACATTATCAAATAATCCTGTTATACTATAAACCTCACTTTTTATTGGAGGTTTGATGA